>CAIZEE010000089.1 GCA_903931835.1 uncultured Elstera sp. | reverse complement strand
TACGCCTGGGCGCAAAGCAAACCAATGGGGTAAGGACCCGGAACTTGGGCTCGCAGCGCCAACCCGAGACAGCAAGGCGTTGAGACTGAGCCCATAGAACTGGGCGATACGCATCAGCCACGAGCCCAGCACCTCGCCCTTGGCCGGCGGCAGGACGACCGGCAAGCCGGTGCTTGTGCAGAACATGGATCAAGCTGCCAGACGGCGGCCCGCCGCATCGCGCAGGAGGTCCAGCGTGATGCACTCGCGTTTGGATCGAATCGCCGCTTCCGCCGCGCGCGATAGCAGCTCGCTGACCTGACCGGTGATGCCACCCGTGGCGTTCATGATGACGCTGACCATGGCGCGATTGGTGGCGATGCGCGACGGTTGCCGCAGCGGCAGTTGACGCTCAAAACCGGCGAGGAAACCTCGGAAGTCCTCGTTCTCCTGCCATCGGGGGATCTCTATGCCGGGGAAGCGGCTGGCGATCTGCGGGTCAGTTTGCATCGCCGCCAGCGCATCACGGGTGCCGAGCACGACCACGGCGCACTTGATCTGGTTGGAAAGGAACTTCAGCAAGTTCAGAGACGATCGCTGCTCGTGCGCTGAGCCCGCCAGCAGGTTGTGTACCTCATCGACCACGATCATCCGCGGCGCGACCTTGCGCAGCAGGGTGAGCGCTGTGAACTCCACCGCCGCCAACCGGTCGCCAGGCCGGTAGGGCGCATTCAGCGCCATCAGCAGCTGCCCGTACAGCCGCCGCTCCTGCGGCGCCGAAGGCATCTCAACCGCGATCACGTCCACCTGCAGAAAGCCCGTCTCCGTGTTGAACTCCCGCGCGGGATGAGCCCGAAGGAACTTCTGGATGATCATCGACTTGCCGATATTGGACTCGCCGTGAATGAGCAGTCCAGGCATGCGGGTACGCTCCGGTGATCGCACGAGCCGTTCGAGTTCCTCCAGGATCGCCCGGGCTCGCGGGTAGTCGATCCAGTGGTCCTCTGCCAGGTGAGCCAAACGACTGACGTCGTCTTGAGCCGCTATAGCATTGGCCTCATCGGTGAGGTGGTCGAGTCCAGTCACGATGATCTCCCTCCTGCGCTGTTATCGGCGACGATGCCAGACCTCGCCCTCAAACGGTACGGGTTCCTTGGTCCAGTCGATGTCGGATCCGGATGTCGATGTCGGCGCCGGATTCAACGGGTCGATGGCGACGGAGGTCTTGCGGACGTCAACCTGCTTCTGGCGACGCATCTTGCGGGTGCTGGCCTGCGCGGCCCGCACGATCTCGCGCTGGCTGTCGATGGCCTCGATCAGCATGGGCTGGTTGATGGCGCGGCGACCGGCCTCGCGCAGATGACGCGTGGCGGCCTGCACCTCCCACAGACTCACTGCCGGCGTACGCAGATCCGCCAACGGGACGTCAAGGAAATCGTCGTCGTGCGCCACATACAGCCGGGAAAGATCCCGAGGGTCGAAGTGCAGCGTCAGTGCTTCGCGCTGATGAAGCCACTGGGCAAAGATCGGATGCCAGTAGCGCAGATGCTCGAAGACGATGCCGTTGCGGCGCAGCGTGCGTGTGATGGCCGGCAAGAACGCGATTCGGAAGCGCTTGAGCGACCCTGCCGGCAGCCTCGGCGCGGGGGCAAGCGCCCAGGCTGCAGCAGGGGTGCCGCCCTTGAGGCCACGATGCGCTTCCTGATGGTAGCGGCCGACGATTTGCTGAGCGAACCAGGCTTCGAGTTCTCCGAGGGTGAGCGCGGCGTGCTTGTCGGGATCGTAGGATCGCCGTGCCTTCGGCGATCCGCCGGTGGCGCCGGGCAGCGCCTTGAGCTTGCTCATCTTGGTGCCGATCACGCGTTCGATGTGGCCACCGTGGTGTGGGCGCTCGCGGTGCACCAAGTCGATGCCGTATTGAGCGCAACCGCGCTGCAGAGCCTTGCTCTTGAACTCGGCAGCGCCGTCGAGGTGCAGGGACTTGGGCAGGCCTGCCATCGGCCACTCACCCGAGATGCCGATTCGTCGCAGCCACTCGGTCTTTGGTGAGACGATCAGCGTCAGGCACAGCGACACCGTCGCGGCGCCTGGCGGAACGAAGGAGATGACGAAACCGACGATGCAGCGCGTGGCGACGTCGGTGGCCAGCGTCAGGTAGGGCTTGCCCAGTGGCTGTCGGTACAGGTCGTCAACGACCACGATGTCCATGGGGGTGTGGTCGATCTGGACGACATCCAGGGGTCGTTGAACCACGAAGGAGCCAGGGGAAATGCGAGGGTCGGCGTTGCCGGGAGGCGCGACGCCGCGG
>CAIZEE010000088.1 GCA_903931835.1 uncultured Elstera sp. | reverse complement strand
TCCACGCAGATTTGGCTGGTCGCGGCGGCAATCCTGGTCGTCTATATCGTGCTCGGCATCCTCTACGAGAGCTTCATCCATCCGCTGACCATCCTCTCATCGCTGCCCTCTGCCGGGCTCGGCGCCTTGCTGGCCTTGCGTCTGGTCGGCGCCAATCTCGACGTGATGGGGCTGATCGGCATCATCCTGCTGATCGGCATCGTCAAGAAGAACGCCATCATGATGGTCGATTTCGCGATCCAGGCGGAGGGTGAGGGCAAGAACCCGCGCGATGCCATCTTGCAGGCCTGCCTCGTGCGCTTCCGCCCGATCATGATGACCACCGTCGCCGCTTTGTTCGGCGCCTTGCCGCTGGCGCTTGGAACCGGTGCGGGCTCGGAATTGCGCCGCCCGCTCGGCATCGCCATTGTCGGCGGTCTCGCGATCAGCCAGTTGCTCACTCTGTATTCGACACCGGTGATCCATCTGCTGTTGCGCCGGCTGGGGCGTGTGCCCCACGCGATTACTGTGGATCAGGCGCACGCCGCCAAGGTTTAGCGAGGGCAAATGACCGGAGACGCCGCCTCCCCCCGCTTGCTCGGCCGGATCACCGGTGGGCTGTACCTCACCATCATGGTCGCCGCGATGTTCGGCGAGGGGTTTGTGCGCGACAAGCTGGTCGTGTCCGGCGACGCTGCCGCCACGGCGCAGAATATCGTCGGATCCGAGGCGCTGTATCGCTGGAGCGTCGTGGCCGACATCACGACGACACTCTGCGATGTCGCGGTGGCGGCCTTGCTCTATATCCTGCTGCGGCCGGTGAACCGCACCGGTGCGGTGCTGGCGGCGTTCCTCAGACTGGCCTATTCGGCGGCGATGGCACTCAATGCCGCCTTCCTGATCGGCCCGTTGCTGCTGCTCAGCAATCCGCCTGATCTGTCCGGGCCTGACGCACCGCTCATTCAATTCATGGTAACCTACTCCCTGCGCCTGCATACGGCCGGGTTTCAGGCAGCGCTTGTGCTGTTTGGCGCGCATTTGATCGTGATCGGCGTTCTGATCGCGCAATCGCGCCTCTTGCCGCAGGCGATTGGCGTGGCGCTCGCCATCGCTGGGAGTTGCTACATTGCCAATAGTCTGGTGACCTTCGCCGCACCCGGATTTGCGCGGCTGCTGTTCCCGTGGCTGCTCCTGCCAGGTTTTCTTGCCGAGGGCGCGTTGACGCTCTGGCTCCTGATCGCCAGCGTGAATGCGTCAGCCTGGATGCGTCTGAAGGCTTGACAAGCCACCATCCCCGCTCCCACCATCCGCCCTGTTCCAGGGGAGCCCCGTTAGGGGGCTGAGATTTTGCCGTAGACGCAGAAGACCCTCCGAACCTGATCCGGGTTGTGCCGGCGTAGGGAGGGACTTATGTCCAGATATGGGTACGCAGTCGTCGTCATTTTTGCCGTTTTATCGACCTTGCCGCGCAGCGTTGCGGCTGAAATTCCAACCATCACCATCTCGACCCAGGCGCCCACCTCCGGCGGCGGATTGATTCCGGCGACGGAGGCCGCGCAGTCGGAAAGCGGCGTCTCATCGGTCTTCATCGCGACCGAGGCGCCGACGGAGAACGCCTATCAGCTGGTCAAATATCTGCCCGGTGCGACGGTCGCCACATCCGATCCCTAT
>CAIZEE010000087.1 GCA_903931835.1 uncultured Elstera sp. | reverse complement strand
CTGTCGCAAATGGATATGGCCGGCGGCGTCGCCGCGGTCGAGCGGGCGCGCGGCCGCGTGGTGACGATCAAGGTCGACACCATGATCTTCATCCGCCCGGTGCGCGTCGGCGACGTGCTGTCGGTCCATACGGAGGTGGAATCGATCGGCCGCACCTCGATGAAAGTGCATATCGAGGCCTGGGTGCGCCGATTCATCACCCATGCGCAGGAAAAAGTCACCGACGCGACCTTCACTTTCGTCGCCATCGACGACCAGGGCCGCCCGCGCCCCATTCCAAGAAACGAAGAGGACGCGGCGAAAGCGTTGCCAAGCCGATGAAAATCGGTCTAATACGCGCCTTCGCCGCGCGCGAAACAAGGTGGGGCCGGTAGCTCAATGGTTAGAGCCGGCCGCTCATAACGGTCTGGTTGCAGGTTCGAGTCCTGCCCGGCCCACCAGAACCTCCCGGAAATATCGAACCAAGAGTGTCGATCAAAAGCACTTCTGGCGCGAAGTTCAGATCGTACGCCCTCAAATTAATTTGAGAGCGCAACTTCGCGAAATGACGGTCGCGACCTACGCGCAAGACAGGTTTGGCTTCGTTCAGGGCATAGTCTGTCAGCTGGGAGTGCCGATTTCGAAGTACATGCCATATTTCGAACGGTTCATGGGCGCCTGCCTCAAGGCGGAAATCGGCTACCTTGCAACCTTCTTCGATCGGGAGGGCGACACGATAGTGGAGGCGCCGCATCCTGACACCATTCAGGGCAATGGCGTTCTCCCGCCAATCATCTTTTTGAGCAACAGGTTGCGCGCATTGTTGGGTCGGAGTCGACCAAGCCCAAAACAGCAGGGAAAACCTTGGCCGACTGACTAAAGCAGTGGGAGATGGATCGGAACCGCGCCAACAAAAAAGGTTACCAAACACGGACTGGACCAGAAAAATCAGTCTATCGCCACGTTTGAGGCTCATGCAAATGTAAAGGACGTTGCCGAGATCCCCCGCGCCCAGATCATCGCTTTTCGCGATTATCTTTTTACGACGAAACTCAAGACGCCAACGGTAAACAAGAAGGTCGGGAACACCACGACTCTGGTCGGCACTGCACAAAAGGCGGGCTGGATCGAAACGGCGATCGACGGCGGCATTTACACGGAAGGGCCTGCCGGCACCAACGAACGCGAACTTTTTGAAAATACGGAAATGCCATATCTGGCTAATCAGCCAAAAATTGAAACGCGCACAATCAAGGATTTTGCATCGCAGAAAAGTTGCGAATTGGGCTGCTTCGGGCGAAAACCGCGCCCACTCGTGAGTTTTTCAGCGCCCTGCTATTGCCGCTGGCGGCGACCGCCCGCCGCCGACCTGAACAGGAGGCTCGGGTCGGGGCCATTACAGCATCTAAGACCATCGGTCGTTGAAAAGGACCGATGGCAACCGCTCAATCAAGCCGCGTTGCATGGCTCGATTAATTTTGCATGACGTAAGGCAAGCATGATATCCTGCGCACCGTCGAGCGCATTCAAAAATTCTGCCATAGCAGGGGAGGTCTCGGCATGATTCTGGATCGATCGCTCTTGCATGACACATTTTCCGGCGGCCAAGATCGCCGGGCGGCTTGCATCCCGGATGGAACATGCGCCATCCGGCTATATGTCCCAGCCAAAACCGGAACATGATCCGATGAACGGATTATCCCTCGGACGCCTTTCGACCCTCACCTTCTTGGCTGTTTCATTTGTTCCAACCGATGCATCGGGGCAGATCGCGGGAAAGCATCTCTAT
>CAIZEE010000086.1 GCA_903931835.1 uncultured Elstera sp. | reverse complement strand
TATCAGGCCGTTATCGTGGCTGAGGTCACTGTCACTGGTGACCAAGTTGGAGCGGCGAGAAAGGGATTTCGGTTGCTTGCCAGCTATATCTTCGGCAGCAACACGCTACGTCAAAGTATCGCCATGACGGCGCCCGTCGCACAGCAGCGCACCGGCGAAACAATTGCCATGAACGCGCCCGTGACCCAAACCTCGTCGGATGGCGCCTGGGTGGTTCGGTTCACCATGCCGAGCAGCTATTCGCTCGAGACGCTTCCGGAGCCCAGCGACCCAAGGGTGAAATTGAGGATGGTTCCGCCGGCTCGCTTCGCGGTCAGTCAGTTTTCCGGTCTCGCCCGTAAGGCGAGCGTCGAAGCCGAGACAGAGGATCTCTTCGACTTCGTGAAGGCGCACCACTTGAACACCATCGGGCCGGCCTCGCTGGCTCAATACAATCCGCCTTGGACCCTTTGGTTCATGCGTCGGAACGAAGTGATGGTTCAACTAGAGAAATGATCTCGCGTCCATAATTGACGATGGATGAACTGAATCGAGATCGCTTCGCCACGCTGCGGGGCCAAACGCCGAGGACCGCGCGATGCCGATGCTTTCTGATAGTTCCGCTGCATTCGCTGGACTGCCTTTGCACTATCTTGCTCTGTGCCTCGTGCTTTGCCTCATTCTATCGGCTCTAGGGTTCAAACGGGTCGAGTATTTTGTGAGCCTCGGCTATGCAGGATCGATCGCCGCGCAGGCGATCATCATGCCGTTGCTGTACCGAGATACGCTCCGGGGTTGGGCGCTGGTACAGTCGGCGCTGCTTCTCGCCTATGGGCTCAGATTAGGCACATTCCTCGCCCTCAGGGAGCGGACTGCATCCTTCCAGAACGAGATGTCGGAAAATGGCAGACGCGGCTCCAACGTGCGCGGCGCTACGAAGGCAGCCATTTGGATCAGTGTTGCGCTTCTCTACGTCCTTATGTTCTTGCCGGCCCTCATCACGATGGCTGCGCAAGAATCCGGATTGGCGCTGCCGTCAGCGCCAGTGGGTGTCGCGCTGATGATAGCGGGCCTAGGCTTTGAGGCTATCGCGGACTTTCAGAAGTCCAAGTTCAAGAACCACAATCCTTCGCATTTCTGCGATGTCGGCCTCTACCGTGCCGTGCGCTTTCCGAACTATTTCGGCGAGATGGTGTTCTGGTTCGGGGTCTGGATTTCTGCGATGTCGGCCTATCAGAGCCTGCTTGGGTGGGCTCTTGGCGGCCTTGGTTTCGTGTGCATCGAATTGGTGATGCTTGGCTCAAGCCGTCGCTTGGAGTTGAAGCAAGCCCACCGATACGGCGGGGACCCCGCCTATCAGGCCTACGCCCGAGCGACACCCATCGTCTTTCCATTTGCGCCAATTTACTCGTTACGGAATCTCAAGGTGTTTCTCGGATGACGCACGGCCAAGTCTGCGTCACTGGCGCTTCCGGGTACCTGGGCCGACGTGTCGTGGCGGAACTTTGCGCGCGTTCCTTGCCGGTTAGGGCGATCTTGAAGGATCGTTCGTGCGACGCGGATCAGCGCCGAATGAACGCGCTTGGCGCCTCGATCTCCTTTGTCGACGCTTCGCGGTGCGAGCCATATGCCCCGGCGCTCACGGGCGTGGAAGTGGCGATCTCATGTATGGCCTCAACGAATTTGCATGTCGACACAACTGACGATTTTTGGGCGATCGACCGTGATGCAAATATTCGCTTCGGGCTTGCGGCTTTAAGCGCGGGCGCGAGGCACGTCATCCTGGTCGCGACCTTCGAAGGACGGGAGTCTCGACACATCACCGCGTTCAGCGACGCAAAAGAGTTTGCTGTCGACGCGATCGCTGAGGCCTGCCGTAAGGCGGGCGCCGTGTTCACCGTCATCAGGCCAACTGCCTACTTCAGTGATCTGACAAATAGGGCGTTCGACTCGGTGTTCAGGCATGGACGATTTACCGTCCTGGGAGACGGGCTCCATCTCATCAACCCTGTCGATGGCGGCGATGTCGCGTCATTTATCGCCGACTGTCTCGGCGATTCGACAAAAGCTGGGCACGAGCACCAGGTAGGTGGTCCTGATATCTTCTCCTTTCGTGAGATCGGGATGCTCGCCGCCGCTGTAAT
>CAIZEE010000085.1 GCA_903931835.1 uncultured Elstera sp. | reverse complement strand
TTGTCGCAATCGCAGGATCTGATGAGGGCAAGGCGTCGCTGGTGATTGGCGTAACGGAGGATCTGGTGGCGCGGTTCAGCGCTGTCGATTTGGTGCGGATCGGGGCGGAGGCGCTTGGCGGCAAGGGTGGGGGCGGCAGGCCGGATTTGGCGCAGGCGGGTGGCCCGGACGGCGCCCTTGCCGGTGCTGCCCTCGCTGCCGTAGAAGCCGCATTGGTCGAAGCTGCCTGAGCGAAGCAACCCCTATGTTCGTTATCCGCCGCTGCACTGCGGACGATGCGCCAACGATGGTCGATATCGTCAACCAGGCGGCGGAGGCCTATCGCGGCGTCATTCCGGCCGATCGTTGGCACGAGCCCTATATGCCGCTGGCTGAATTGCACCATGAGAGTGCGGCTGGCGTCATCTTCTGGGGCGTTCAGGAGGCGGACAAGCTCGTCGGCATTATGGGTATCCAAGCGGTGCGGGATGTCGATTTAATCCGCCACGCCTATGTCGCTCCCGACCACCAGGGATCCGGTATCGGCGCCGCCTTAATCGGGCATATCCTCAGCCTTCATACCTCGCGTCCCATCTTGGTCGGGACTTGGGCGGATGCCGGATGGGCGATCCGCTTTTATGAACGTCACGGTTTCCGGCTTGTTTCGCCCGAGCGCAAGGCCTCATTGCTGCAAACTTATTGGAATATCCCCGATCGCCAGGTCGAGACATCGGTCGTCCTCGAACTTGAACGCAGTCGATAGCGCGCTCTAGGCGGAACCGTCCGGGCTCGTCGGCTGTTCTTTGCTTATCAGAATTGAGGTTCCCGATGATCGAATTGCATACCGCCAACACGCCAAACGGGCAGAAGCCGGCGATCCTGCTTGAGGAATTGAACCTTCCCTACGAGCTTAACATGGTCGATCTTTCGACCGGTGGTCAGGCTACGCCGGAATTTCTGAAGATCAGCCCGAACGGCAAGATTCCAGCCATTATCGACCGCGATACCGGCATCGTGGTATTCGAGTCCGGCGTAATCCTGTCCTATATCGCGGAGAAAACCGGACAGTTCCAGCCGACGACCTTGCGCGGCCGTTACGAGGTTCAGGAATGGCTGATGATCCAGATGGCCGCTATCGGTCCAATCATGGGGCAGCTCTACCATTTCACGAAAGTGGCGCCCGAACCGGTGCCTTATGCAATCAATCGCTTCGCCACCGAGACACGGCGGTTGTTTGGTGTGCTGAACCGCCAGTTATCTGGCCACGACTATATCTGCGGCGACTACAGCATCGCCGATATGGCCTATTATCCCTGGATGTGCCGCGCTGCGACATTGGAGATCGATCTGGCCGAGTACAGCAATGTGGTCGGATGGCTCGAGCGTGTCGGTGACCGGCCGGCCGTTCAACGCGCACTGGGGATCGTCGCGGCCGGCCAGAAATAAGCCGCCGAGCTCGAAGCTAGGCGGTCTTATCCGCCTTGCGCGGCGATCTCAACAGGAAGGCCGGCACGTGATCGCCAAGGCCGATCATCGCCGGCTCATCTTCGCGACGTGTCACGGGCGGCGGCCGCAATTCGCGGATTTCAGCACTATGCTGGTGCCGTTCCCGGCGGGCGCGCGATGGCCTGGGCTGGGCTGGGGCGATCTCGACGATTGCCGGCTGCTCTGCTGCTGGCTCAACCTGCGCTTCAAGCTCGGCTAAAGGTGCCGCCGCTGGCGCCGGGCGTGCCGCCTTGCCGCGCTGAGGGGCCGGTGCCGCACGCTTGCCACCGCGACGGCGTTTTGTGCCGTCATCGGGTAGCAGCTCGACCACTTCCATATCGGGGGCAGGAACGCGCGGGATTTCGGTGCCGATCAGCGCTTCGATTTGGCCAAGCGAGCGCGCCTCGTCAGGCATGACCAGCGTGAAGGCGCGGCCGGTCTTGCCGGCGCGGCCGGTGCGGCCGATGCGATGCACGTAATCTTCCGGTGAAACCGGCACATCGTAATTGAAAACATGGCTGAGATCGGCAATATCGAGGCCGCGCGCGGCGACGTCGGATGCGATCAGCAAGGTCAACTCATTGCGACGGAACCGATCGAGCGTCTCGGTGCGGGCTGCCTGGGTCATGTCGCCATGCAGCGGCTGCGCGTCGAACCCGTGGCTCGCCAGCGACTTTTGAACCTGCGCCACGTCGATCTTGCGGTTGCAGAAGATGATCGCGTTCTTGACCTCTTCGGCCCGCAACAGGCGGCGCAGCACCTCGGCCTTCATCCGCTCTTCGACCACGATCGCATGCTGGGAAACCGTGACCGAAGCGGAGGCGGGCGGGGAGACCGTGATTTCCTTCGGATCGTTCAGGAAGGCGTCGGCCAGCCGGCGGATTTCAGGCGCCATGGTGGCGGAAAAGAACAAGGTCTGCCTGCGGCGCGGCAGCAGCGACACGATCTTTTCGACATCGGGGATGAAGCCCATATCGAGCATGCGGTCGGCCTCGTCGATGACCAGAACCTTCACGTCGGTCAGCAGGATCCGGCCACGCTCAAAATGATCGAGCAGACGGCCGGGAGTTGCGATCAGCACATCAACGCCGCGATCGAGCAATTTCTCCTGGTCGACATAGGAGACGCCGCCGATCAGCAGGGCCATGGTGAGCTTGCTGTTCTTGCCGTATTTCTCAAAATTCTCAGCAACCTGGGCGGCCAATTCACGTGTCGGCTCGATGATGAGCGTGCGCGGCATGCGCGCGCGTGCCCGGCCGCTGGCCAGGATATCGATCATCGGCAGCGTGAAGGACGCCGTCTTTCCCGTACCGGTCTGGGCGCAGCCCAGCACGTCACGACCGCTCAAAACCGCTGGAATGGCTTGCGCTTGGATCGGGGTTGGTACGGTATAGCCGGCATCGGTAACGGCCCGCACCACTTCGTCGCTTAGTCCGAGTTGAGAAAAGGGCATTGGTCTCGCAGAAGTTTGAGGAAAGGCGGAAAAACATTTCGCATGAGTTCCACGCCGCTAAAGTGGTGTTCCTGGGCGAAAAGTCAAATTGTACTTCTGCGATCCTGTGGTTTTTGCGCAACCCGTGTAGTTTAGGCAACAACACTATGCATTTGATTCTACTGCCCGGCCTGCTCTGCAATGCCGAATTGTGGCGCGCGCAAATCACCCGTTTTTCCGGCGAAGTCGACGTCGACGTGCCTGATCTGAGCCTGGACGACACGATTTCAGCCATGGCTGCGCGGGTGCTCAAGTCCGCCCCGGACCGCTTTGCGCTGGCTAGTCTGTCGATGGGCGGCTATGTCGCGTTTGAAATCCTGCGTCAGGCGCCGGAACGGGTCGAGCGTCTGGCGCTGCTCGATACCAGCGCACGCGCCGACACTGCCGAGACCTTGGCCCGCCGCAAATCCCTGATCGGTCTGGCGGAGACCGGGCGTTTTAAGGGTGTGACTTCACGGTTGATGCCAAGCTTCGTCCATCCCGATCGGTTGAACGACGCCGAGCTTGCCAAGGTGGTCATGGACATGGCCGAAAAAACCGGCCGAGAGGGCTATATCCGTCAACAGACAGCGATCATCGGGCGCCAGGACAGCCGGCGCATACTTACGCGTATCCGTGCGCCGACGCTGGTTCTCTGTGGTGCGGACGATCAGGTCACGCCGCTCGATCTATCGCGCGAAATAGCGACCGATATCCCGAATTCGCGGCTGGTCGTGGTCGAGCGCTGCGGCCATCTGGCGCCGCTGGAAAAGCCTGACGAGGTCAATGCCGCGTTTGCGCGGTGGCTGTTCGACTAAACGTCCAGATCATGCGCGAATTGCGCGTTTTCCTGAATGAAGGCGAAGCGCAGTTCGGGCTTGCGGCCCATGAGCTGTTCCACCAGATCGGCTGTCCTTGTCGCGTTGCCGTTCTCGTCAACGGCATCGCGCACCTGAACGCGCAAGAGCGCGCGCTTGGTCGGGCTCATCGTCGTGTCGCGCAATTGGGCTGGCGGCATTTCGCCTAAGCCCTTGAAGCGGCTGACCTCGACCTTGCCCTTGCTGGTGCTGGCGAATTTGGTTTTCAGCAGCGCCTCACGTTCGGCATCGTCGCGCGCATAGATCGTAGTACCACCCTGAGTCAGGCGATAGAGCGGGGGCTGCGCCAGATACAGATGCCCGTTATCGATCAGCGGGCGCATTTCGCGATAGAAGAAGGTCATCAAGAGCGCCGCGATATGGGCGCCGTCGACATCGGCGTCGGTCATGATGATCACGCGCTCATAGCGCAGCTTGGCATCGTCATACCGGTCGCCCGAACCCGCACCCAGCGCCAGCACCAGATCGCTCAATTCCTGATTGCCGCGTAATTTGTCGATCGAAGCGCTGGCGACGTTCAGGATCTTGCCGCGTAGGGGCAGGATCGCCTGGGTGTCGCGCTCGCGCGCCTGCTTGGCCGAGCCGCCGGCCGAATCACCCTCGACCAGGAAAATCTCGGTGCCTTCCGGCGTGTTGCGCGTGCAATCGGCGAGTTTGCCGGGCAGGCGCAGCCTGCGTGTCGCCGACTTACGATCGAGTTCCTTGCTTTGCTTGCGCTTCAGCCGCTCTTCGGCGCGGTCGATCAGATGGTCGAGCAGGATGCGGGCGCTCGCCAGATCGGCCGACAGATAATGGTCGAAATGATCCTTGATGCTGGCCTCGACCAGCCGCGTCGCTTCGCCGGAAACCAGTTTCTCCTTGGTCTGACCCTGGAATTGCGGTTCGCGGATGAACACCGACAGCAGCACGATCGAGCCCGCCATCACATCGTCGCTGGTCAGTTGCTGAGCACGCTTATTGCCCAGCCTTTCGCCATGCGCCTTGAGCGCCCTAAGCAACGCCGCGCGCAACCCCGCATCATGCGTGCCACCCTGCGGCGTCGGGATCGTGTTGCAATAGCTGGAGACAAAGCCTTCCTCATCCAGCGGCCAGGCGATCGCCCATTCGGCGCGGCCGACATCGCCGGCAAAGGCAGCCTCGCCAGTAAAGGGCAGGGGTGTCAGCGTCTCGCGATCGGCGATTTCGGAGCCCAGGAAATCCGCGAGGCCGCCGGGGAAGTGAAGAACCTCTTCCTGCGGGATGTCGCCTGGACGCAGAACAGCCGGATCGCAGCTCCAGCGGATCTCCACGCCCTTGAACAGATAGGCCTTGGAGCGGGCCA
>CAIZEE010000084.1 GCA_903931835.1 uncultured Elstera sp. | reverse complement strand
CCTGTCGATCAATCATCAGAAGCTTCCCAAGCACGACATGCTCGTAGCACCCGAAGGGATGCTCGAAGATGATATTGCGGGCATAATCGGTGCGAATTATTTGCAGAACTTCGATGTAGAAATCGATCCCGCCAATAATACGGTCAATCTCTTTAAGCCTTTTAACTGCGATCGCAGCCCGGTTTATTGGACTAAGGAGGCGGCCACTGAAATTCCGATGGAAGTCGGTGCGCAAGGGCATATTTTTGTCAAGGCGTCGATCGATGGACAACGCGTTCGCGCGATCGTCGATACCGGTGCGCCGACATCATTCTTGAGCGCAGCGACAGCGGAGGCGTTTTTCGGACTGAAGCCTGGCGATGCGGGCATGGAAGAAATCGGCGCGGCTAAAAATCGCGACGGCAGTTCGGAGCCTGTGTTCCGGCATCGCTTTTCCACCCTCGACATGGATGGAGTGGTCTTCCAGAGGCCGTGGATCAAGATATCGAAAAACACCCTAAGCTCGAGAGCGGATTTCGATTTGCTGATAGGCGTCGAACAACTGCGGGATTTGCATCTCTATATTTCCTACAAGAAACATAGGATTTACACGACGAAGGCTTTCGCGACACCGGTCGACGCGGCGATTCTCTCAGGCTCGCATTGACAAGATCCTCGCGCCGCTTTCGAAGCCCACCTAGATCATACGGGCCGTCGGCGCCTCACGCCGTCGTATTAACCCGCACGTCTTCGCCCTTCGCCACACCCACCAGGGCCGGTCGCAACAGACGGTCATGGATCACATAGCCTGGCTGCAGCACCTGCACCACCGTGCCGGCGGGCTGGCCGCTATCGGCGACTTCGAACATGGCCTGGTGGAAATTGGGGTCGAAGCGTTCGCCCAAGGGGGAGATGCGGATGATGCTGCGGCGTTCGAAAATGGCGAGGAGTTCGCGCTCCGTCGCCTCGACGCCGGTCATGAGGTTGGCCAGCACCTCGCCGCCCTCTTCCTTCGGCACACTTTCGATCGCGCGGCGCAGATTATCGGCGACGGAGACGAGATCGCGGGCCAATGCGGCGACCGCGTAGCGCGACGCCTCCTCGCGCTCGCGTTCGGAACGCCGGCGCAGATTCTCGGTTTCGGCAAGCGCGCGGAGCATCTGGTCCTTATGCTCGGCGATCTCGGTTTCCAGCGCCGCGATCTTGATTTCGGCGGCCTCGAGCGGGTTCGCATCCGGCTCGTTCACGGGAATATCTTCGCTGTGCTCATGCGTGTCTTGAGTCATGTCGACGCCTTATCCGTTCTCGAAAAATAGGTAACGCTTCAGCCCATCATCCGGCCAATGACCTTGGCGGTGTAATCGACCATCGGGATGATGCGGGCATAGTTGATGCGGGTCGGTCCGATCACGCCGATGGCGCCCACGACCTGCTGCCGCGTATTGGTATAGGGTGCGATTATGACGGAACAACCGGCGAGGCTGAACAGATTGCTTTCAGCCCCGATATAAATCTGCACGCCATCGGCCTTGTTGGTCGCATCGAGCAGCCGGACCATGCCTTCCTTGGCCTCAAGGGCCGAGAACAGGCTGCGAATCCGCTCCAGATCTTCGGCCTCCGGCTGGTCGCCCAGCAGATTGGCCTGGCCGCGCACGATCAAATAGCCGTCTTTGAGGCCGCCCGCCGGGCTCGACCATACCGCCATGCCGCTCGCGACCACGCGCGAGGTCAGCTCGTCGAGCTGGGCGCGCTGCTCGGCCATTTCCTCGGCGATTTCGAGGCGCGCTTCCTCCACCGTGCGGCCGGCCAGCCGCGCGTTCAGGTAATTGCCGGCCATGGTCAGGCTGGCCGGCAATATGCCGACCGGCACATCGATGATGCGGTTCT
>CAIZEE010000083.1 GCA_903931835.1 uncultured Elstera sp. | reverse complement strand
GCTGACCACCCAGGCGATCGGCCTGGGCGTGATGGTCGAGGTCAGCAACTTGTAACGGGCCTGGGCCGGTATCGCCTCGAAATCAAAGAACATCATGCCACCGCATCGATCAGGCGATACCAGCCGGTCATCGCCGCGACGCCGATCTGGCGCCAACCATGGAAGGGAATGGGACGTAGCTTCGTCACCGGGAAAGGCAAGGATTTGGGATCGCCGCTGGCGAAATACTTCCCGAACGCAGCGCCCAGCGCCGTTTGCAGCCCGACGCCGCGGCCTTGGCAACCGACCGCCGCCGCCACGCCCGGCGCCGGCATATGCAGATGCGGCAGGTGATCGGGGGTGACCGAGACCGGGCCAAACCAGCGATAGCTGATCGCGACCGGTCCTAGATCGGGGAACACCTCAGCGAGACTCGCCTCGACATGCCGCCAATCGAGCGGCGTCCGCGCGGCACGACCACCCAGCGGACCGCGCCCGCCCAGCATCAACCGCCCCTCGGCCGTGCGCCGGAAATACAGCAACACGCGCCTGGTATCGGACACCACCTGACCGTCAGGCAGGATATGGGCGGCCGCGTTACCGGTCAGTGGTTCGGTTGCGATCTGGAAGGAATTGACGGCGACGAAGCTGCGATCAAGGCCTGGCAGCAGCGCGTCGCTGAACGCATTGGTCGCGATCATCACCTGTTTTGCCTGGATGTGATGGCCCAAATCGGTGGCGAGCCGCCACAAGGCGCCTTGCTCGGCCAATTCCGTAACGGTCGTCCCCGTCGCGATCATCGCGCCCTTTTCCTGGGCGACACGGGCGAGTTCGCGGGCGAGCGAGAGCGGATTGACGGCGCCGGCGCGCCGGTCGATCCAGCCGCCGGCATAGCCCCCGGCGCCGGTGAGGCGGCGTATCTCGTCCGCGTCCAAGACCGCGACATTCGCACCCCGCCGTTTCCATTGTTCAGCGCGCGCCGATGCCACATGAAAGGTCGAGGGTTTATGCGCTGCCTGAACCCAGCCATCGCGGCGATGGGCAACGTCCATGCCATGCTTGGCGATCAGATCGAACACCGCATCGGCCGTGCTGCCGGCAAAGGCGACCAGCCGCTCGCCATCTGTCTCACCGTAATGACGGACGAGATCATCGGGATCATGCTTCAGCCCCGGAATGACCTGGCCGCCATTGCGCCCCGACGCCCCGCCACCGATCTCGCCTGCCTCCAGCACGGCGACGCTCAACCCCGCCTCGGCCGCATGCAACGCTGTCGACAAGCCTAGGAACCCGCCGCCGATCACGCAAAGATCGACGCTGAGCGATCGGTCGAGCGGCGGCAGAACGGGGGCGGCTACCGCGCTATCCTGCCAGACGACGCGGGTATAGGGTTTGTCGATATCGGGCTTCATGCGGCGGCGGAGACCTTCTCCAGCGAACGTTCGAGAATATCCAGCCCCTCATCGAGCAACGCGTCGGTGATGGTGAGCGGCGACAGGAAGCGGATGACATTGCCGTAGACGCCGCAGGACAACAGGATCAGTCCGTTGGCTATCGCATCGGCGATCACCGCCTTGGTCTGGTCGGGTGCGGGTGTGTGCTCGCCCTTGGTCAGCTCGATCGCGACCATGGCGCCCAGGCCGCGCACCTCGCCGATCAGCGAAATGCTGTTCTTGCGCTGCATGCGCGTCAGCCGATCGACCATATGCGCGCCGATCTTATTGGCGCGATCGATCAGCTCTTCCTCCTCGATCGTCTTCAACACGCCAAGCGCTGCGGCACAGGCCAAGGGGTTGCCGCCATAGGTGCCGCCGAGACCGCCCGGCGCCACGGCGTCCATGATCTCCGCCCGGCCGGTCACGGCGGAGAGCGGGAAGCCGCCGGCCAGTGATTTCGCCATGGTCATCAGATCGGGGGCGATGCCGGAATGTTCGATCGCGAACATTTTGCCGGTGCGCGCGAAGCCGGTTTGCACCTCATCCGCGATCAGCAGGATGCCGTATTGGTCGCAGATCGCACGCAGTTTTTTGAGGAAACTCGGCGGCGCGATATAGAAGCCGCCTTCGCCCTGCACCGGCTCGATCGCAATCGCGGCGACGCGGGCCGGATCGACATCGGCCTTGAACAGCATTTCCAGCATGGCGAGGCTCATCTCCTCGGTCACGCCATGGAACGCGTTCGGGAAGGGGATGTGATAGACCTCGCCCGGCATGGCGCCGAACCCTGCCTTATAGGGTGCGACCTTGCCGGTCATCGCCATCGCCATCATGGTGCGGCCGTGAAACCCGCCGCTGAACGCGATGAAGGCCGAACGGCCGGTGGCGACCCGCGCGATTTTCAGGGCGTTCTCGATCGCCTCCGCCCCGGTGGTCAGGAAAATGGTCTTTTTCGGCCCCGGGCCCGGCACCAGGCTGTTCAGCTTCTCGGCAAGCTCAATATAGGCGTCATAGGGAAACACCTGGAAACAGGTATGGCTGAACCGCTCAAGCTGCGCCTCGACATGCTGCATCACCACGGGGTGGCGATGGCCGGTATTCAGCACGGCGATGCCGCCGGCGAAATCGATGTAGCGCTTGCCCTCGACATCCCAGATCTCCGCGTTTTCAGCGCGCTCTGCATAAATCTGAAAGGCGTTGCCGACGCCCCTCGGCACCGCATTCGCCCGCCGTTCGGCCCATTCGAGATTACTGGTCATGCCGGTTTCCTGATCGTGTGAGGTCGCGTTAGGGGCGCCATGATCGCGGTTGGCGGGGCGTTTGTCGAGCCGGCGACGACGCCGGCG
>CAIZEE010000082.1 GCA_903931835.1 uncultured Elstera sp. | reverse complement strand
CCAAGGACCGGCGGCGGATGGGCGATTTCATCGTCTATGCGCTAGCCGCGGCCGACGAGGCCGTGAAGGATTCGGGCTGGTTGCCTGAGGACGAGGAAAACCGCGAACGGACGGGTGTCATGATCGGCTCCGGCATTGGCGGGCTGGTCGGCATCACCGAAGGGGCGATGACGCTGGAGGGCAAGGGGCCAGGACGGGTCAGCCCGTTCTTCATCCCCTCCAACTTGATCAATCTGGCCTCCGGCCATGTCTCGATCCGCTATGGCTTCAAGGGCCCCAATCACTCGGCCGTGACGGCGTGCTCGACCGGCGCTCATGCGATCGGCGATGCGGCCCGGATCATCCAGTGGGGCGATGCCGATGTCATGATCGCCGGCGGTACTGAGGCCGCGATCAGCCGCATCGGCGTGGCCGGCTTTGCCGCCGCCCGCGCTCTCTCCACCGCGTTCAATGACGAGCCGACCAGGGCTTCGCGCCCCTGGGATAAGGATCGCGATGGCTTCGTCATGGGTGAAGGCTCTGGCGTCGTGGTGCTGGAAGATTACGACCACGCGGTTGCCCGCGGGGCCAAGATCTATGCCGAAATCATCGGCTACGGCATGTCCGGCGACGCCTATCATATCACGGCCCCTAGTGCTGACGGCAATGGCGGGTACCGCGCGATGCGGATGGCCTTGAACCGCGCCAAGCTGAACACCGACCAGATTGACTATATCAACGCCCATGGCACCTCGACGCCGCTCGGCGACGAGATCGAGCTCAATGCGGTGAAGCGGCTGTTCGGCGACGACGCCTATAAATTGTCGATGTCGTCGACCAAATCAGCGATCGGCCATCTGCTCGGTGCGGCCGGCAGTGTCGAGGCGATCTATGCGATCCTCGCCATGCGCGATCAGGTGGTCCCACCGACGCTCAATCTCGATAACCCGTCTGAGGGCTGCGACATCGATCTGGTGCCGCATCACGCCAAGAAGCGGGAAGTCCGCCGGGTTCTGTCGAACTCCTTCGGCTTTGGCGGCACCAACGCCTCGCTGATTTTCCAGGCTGTCTGACCGGTCGCATCATGAAGCGCATTGCCGTCGTGTTGTGCGGCTTGGTGCTTATGATCGGCGCCGGTTGGTACGGCTTACGATGGGAATTCTACGAGCCGGGTGAGCGACCGCAAGCGGTCACGGTGGTGATCAAACGCGGCCAAGGGCAGCTCGCGATCGCGTCCGACCTCGCCCAAGCGGAGCTGATCCTTTCGGTCCAGCGTTTTGTCTTCGAGGCCAGGCTGTTTGGCGAGAAACGCCCCTGGCGCGCCGGTGAATATCAGTTCGATCCCGGGCTCTCTGCCGCCGATATGCTGCGCCAGCTCCAGGATGGCCGCACAGTGGTCCGTCATCTGACCATTCCTGAAGGCCTGACCGTCGCGCAAACCATGACACTGATCGCGGCCGCACCCGCGCTTGATGGTGCGGTGGCTGATCCGCCAGCCGAAGGCAGCTTGTTGCCCGAAACTTATAACTATTCTTATGGCGACAGCCGTGCCGATCTGATCCGGCGGATGCAGAAGGCGATGACGGCGGCGCTCGACGAGGCCTGGGACAAACGCGCGGCCAACCTGCCGCTGAATTCCCCACATGATCTGCTGGTGCTGGCCTCGATCGTTGAGAAGGAGACGGCAATCGAGGCGGAACGCCCGCGTGTCGCGGCGGTGTATCTCAACCGCCTGCGCCAGGGCATGCGGTTGCAGGCCGATCCGACGGTCGCCTATGGTGTGACCGGCGATGGCACGATGCTGGGCCGCGCGCTGACCAAGGCCGATCTGCAGCATCCAACGCCGTACAACACCTATACCCAGTTGGGCCTGCCGCCGGGACCGATCGACGATCCGGGCAAGGCCTCGCTATTGGCGACAGCCTCGCCGGCTGAGACCGACGAGCTGTATTTCGTCGCCAACGGCCAGGGCGGCCATGTCTTCGCCCGCACGCTTGCTGATCATAACAAGAATGTCGAGATGTGGCGGCAGATGCAGAAGGACCGGCAGTAAGCTGGGGGTTAGGATGCTCCGCCAACTTGGCTGTTCTTGTTTTGCCTCAGCGGATACGGGCGGATCAGCGCCTCGGTTGGCAGATGCCACTCAACGTGGAGTTTCCAGGCCTGCTGAAGCGTCAAGTGGCGGCGGCGATTGAGAATCTCCGAGGCGCGCGCCTTGGACCCCAGCAATTCTGCCAGGTCGGCCTGCTTCAGGCCTTTCTGTTCCATCTGAGCGCGAAGCAAATCAGGAGCATCGGGCGCTTCGATGGCCCAATGCCGCGCTTCGTAGTCCGCTATCACCAGCGCCAATAAATCGAAACGATCGGCTTCGGCAGATCCAACGGGCGGCTCATCGACGAAATAGACCTCGATGGCCTTTAGGGCCGCATCATAGTCGGCCTCAGATCGCAGGGGACGAATATCGATCATTAGACGGTCTCCGGATTGATTCGATCGTACTGGCTGTGCGTGCCGACGAATTTCACCAACGCCCTTTTGTAAGAGTATGAGATATGCGCGACCAGGCGATATTTGTTGCCTGCAATGTCAAAAATGACCCGGTTATCGCTGATAAAATCAACCGATGCCCCAAAGTCGTTTTTGATATCTTTAGGTCCGGTCCACGATGCCTGCCGCGCGTTGCCATACCAATTTCGAAGCGGTATTTCAACTTGGGGATGAGCCAGCCAAAACTGCTTCAAAGTAGGCAGCGCGATGATCTGAATATCGGAACGTTAGCACGTTCCATATTTGGGAACAAGCGGAGTTCCCGAATATGGAACTACCGAGTTAATTAGCCCACGCCGTGATGCTTGAACCAATCGAGCATCTTCTTCCAGCCATCCTTGGCTGGTCCTTCGCGATAGCTCGGGCGGTAATCGGCGGCAAAGCCGTGCGGCGTGTCGGGGAAGACGATGATTTCGGAGCCTTGGCCGGCGCGTAGATTATGCCGCATCTGGTCGACTGTGTCGGCGGTGATGCCGGTATCGGCACCGCCATAGAGGCCGAGCACGGGGACCGTGAGCGTGCCCGCAATATCAACCGGATGGGTCGGCTTCAGCTCATTGGTCGTGCCGGCGAGTGGGCCATACCAGGCGACGCCGGCATTCACCTTCGGATTATGCGCCGAATACAGCCAGACCTCGCGCCCGCCCCAGCAGAATCCGGTAACGCCGATTTTCGTGATGTTCGCCTTGCCCGTGCCGCCAGCCCAGCGCAACGTCGAGTCGATGTCGCTCATCACCTGTGAGTCCGGCACCTTCTGGACGACCGCCAGCACCTGATCTATGTCGGGCTTGTTGACAACCTCGCCCTGCCGGACATAGAGGTCGGGCGCGACAGCGAAATAGCCGGATTTGGCGAGGCGCCGGCAGACATCCTTGACCCATTCATGCACGCCGAAAATCTCGTGGATCACCACGATTGTCGGAAACGTGCCGGGCGCCGAAGGGGCCGCCCAATACCCCGGAATATTCCGGTCGCCCGCCTCGATCACGGCCTCGCCTGAATCCAGCCCGGCCGCGTCAGTATGGATCAGCGTTTCGGCCATAACCGGTTGGACGGACAGCGCAAAGCCGGTTGCGAGCAAGCTGCGGCGGCTCAGTGAAAAAGCGTTATCGGCGCTCATGACTTGGTTCCCCCTTCGGCCTCAATAAACTTTGCCCCGTTGTCCAACGCTCAACCTCACGATATGGTTCGCGCCATCATGAGTGATGCGTCAAATCTCCGCCGTCGAGGCGTACTGCTGATCATGTCGTCGCCGTCGGGCGCCGGCAAGACCACCTTGTCGCGCAGGCTGCTCGAATTCGATCCCAACATCACCATGTCGGTGTCGGTCACGACGCGGGCGAGACGCAGCGCCGAGATATCGGGGCGGGATTACATCTTCATCGACCGGCCGACCTTCGACAAAATGGTCGCCGGCCACGAGTTGCTGGAACATGCCGATGTCTTCGGCAATGGCTATGGCTCGCCGCGCAAGCCGGTTGAGGATGCGATCAGCCAGGGCCGCGACATGCTGTTCGATATCGACTGGCAGGGTGCGGATCAGTTGCGGCGCTCGCTCAGCGACGATGTGGTCAGCATCTTCATTCTGCCGCCATCGATCGACGAGCTGGAGCGGCGTTTGCGCGGCCGTGGCCAGGATGCAGAAGAGGTCGTTCAGCGCCGGATGGCGGCGGCCAAGGCGGAAATGAGCCATTGGCATAAATACGATTATGTTGTGATCAATGCCGATGTTGAGAAATGTCTGGCCGAGATTCAGGCGATTTTGGCGGCGGAGCGTCTGAAGCTCAGGCGTCAGATCGGCCTGACCGAGTTTACGGCGGCGCTGCTCGCTTAAGCTCGTCCCGCTTTAAGTTCGCCCAGCGCGCGGGCGAGGGCGGCGAACCCCTCGATATCGATCTCTTCCGCCCGCGCCGTCGGCGGCAGCCCCGCCATATCCAATAATTTTTCCGGCGGAAATCCGAGTGCCTTCAGGCTGGAGCGCAGCATCTTGCGGCGCTGGCCAAAGGCGGCCCGCGTCGCTTCCTCGATCAGCTCAAGCGACGGCACCGCCGCCCGAACCGCGCGTGGCGTCAGGCCGACAATCGCCGATACCACCTTGGGTGCTGGCGTAAACGCGCGCGCCGGCACGTCGAACAGCAGCTTCACATTGGCTTGGAGCTGAGCCAGTACCGATAGCCGGCCATAGGCATCGCTGCCGGGGGCGGCTGCCAGGCGCTGCGCCACTTCGCGCTGGAACATCAAGGTCATGCCGGCAAAATCGTCGATCCGGCGCAGCCAGCCTATCAACAGCGGCGTCCCGACATTATAGGGCAGGTTGGCGACGATCCGGCGTGGCGCAGGGCCCAGCGTCGCCAAATCGATCTCCAACGCATCGCCTTCCACCAGCGTCAATCGGCCGGTAGACGCATCGACCAGGCTGCCCAAGGCCGCGATGCAGCGCGCATCGCGTTCGATCGCGACAACCCGTTCCGCCCCTTCGCGCAGCAAGGCGCGTGTCAGGCCGCCCGGTCCCGGGCCGATTTCGATGACGGTGCCATCCAACCCGCCTGCCGCACGCGCGATCCGGCCGGTCAGGTTCAGGTCGAACAAGAAATGCTGGCCCAGGCGCTTATCGGCGTCGAGACCGAATTCGCTGATGATGTCGCGCAGCGGCGGCAGGGCCGCAACGGCGTCCGTGATGGCGCTGTCGCTCACAGCCTGAGGGCGCGCTGACGGGCAAGCTCATCCGCCAGCGTCAGCGCCGCGATCAGGCTTGCCGGGTCGGCGCGGCCGGATCCTGCGATATCGAGGGCTGTGCCGTGATCGGGTGAGGTCCGGATGAAAGGCAGCCCTAGCGTGACATTGACCCCACCGGCGAAATCGATCGTCTTCAGCGGGATCAGCGCCTGATCATGATACATGCACAGCACGGCGTCCGATCGGCTGCGTGCCGCCTCATGAAACAGCGTATCGGCGGCCAAGGGGCCGCTTGCATCGATTCCGAGGTCGCGCAAGGCCGCCACTGCCGGTGCGATGACCTCGATCTCCTCGCGTCCCATGCGGCCCTGTTCGCCTGCATGGGGATTGAGCGCGGCGATGGCGAGGCGCGGGCGGTCGATGCCGAACAGCCCGGTCAAGCTCGCCGCCGTGATCTTACCGGCGGTCACGATCGCCTGTGTGCTGAGCGCCCGGATCGCGTCGGCCAGCGCCAGATGCACCGTAACCGGAACAACGCGCAGGCCAGGACAGGCCAGCATCATCACGACGTCTGTACCGGGGCCGGCAAGCTCGGCCAGAAACTCGGTATGGCCTGGATGGCGGAAACCGGCGGCGGCGAGGACGCTTTTCTGGATGGGGTTGGTGACAACGGCGCCGGCAGCCCCCTCCCGCACCAGCGCCACGGCCATTTCAATGGAGCGGATAACCGCAGCGGCATTGGCCGGGTCGGGACGGCCCATCACGGTCTCGGCGGAAAGGGGGCACGGCAGGACCGGCACGGCCTCCATGAACCAGGCGCTCACCTGGTCTGGATGATCGATCGCGACAAACGGCACCACCCAGCCAAGCTGACCGGCCAGCGCCCGCAGCCTGCCGATATCATCGATCAGAAAGAAATCTGGAACCTGCTCGCGCTGCCGCCAGGCCGCCAAGGCGATCTCGGCGCCGATCCCGGCCGGCTCGCCCATAGTCAGGGCTAGCGGGGCGGGTGCCTCATTGGCGGACATCGACGAACGCGGCCTGACGCAGATCGCGCAAATAGCGCCGGCCCTGGGCGTCGAGCTTGGTCAGCATGATGTGCTGGCGCACTTCCTCGCGGCTCGGCAGGCCATCATTGCTGCGCTGACAGACCATCAGCACGCTGATACCGGCCGCACCTCTG
>CAIZEE010000081.1 GCA_903931835.1 uncultured Elstera sp. | reverse complement strand
GGTTTATTCTTTGCTGGGCAGGTCAACGGAACCACAGGCTACGAGGAGGCTGCGGCTCAGGGGTTCATGGCGGGTGCCAATGCCGCTCTACTGGTTCAGGGGCGGGAGTCGCTGGTGCTGAGCCGTCAGGATGCTTATATCGGCGTGATGATCGACGATCTGGTGAGCCGCGGCACGGCGGAGCCGTATCGCATGTTTACCTCGCGCGCCGAATACCGCCTGACCTTGCGCGCGGACAATGCTGATCAGCGCTTGACGCCTTTGGGCGTGAAAGCCGGCTGCGTTGGATCGGAGCGGGCATCCGCATTTGCCGCTAAGCAGGCAGCGCTCGACGACGCTCGGCAACTTGTCCGCACGCTCCGGCTCACGCCACCTGAATTGGCGAAGCGCGGGCTTAGCGTCAATCAGGACGGCGTGGCGCGCTCGGCGCATGATTTGTTGCGTCAGCCGGAACTCGATCTGAAGCGCCTATCGGCAATCTGGCCGGAACTCGGCTCGTTCAGGCCAGATGTGGCGGAGCAGATTGAGATCGATGCGGCGTATTCCGGCTATCTCGATCGCCAGAGTGCCGATATCCGCGCCTTTGCCCGCGACGAGGCTTTGGTGCTGCCGCGCGACCTCGATGTTGAGGCGATCGGCGGCCTCTCGACTGAAATCCGGCAGAAGCTGAAATCCGTGCGTCCGGCGACGATCGGCGCTGCTTCGCGCATTCAGGGCATGACGCCGGCAGCGGTGGTCACGCTGCTGCGCTATGTCCGGCGGACTGAGGCGGCTTGATCCTTTCCATGGATGAACAGGCGGTTCTGGGACGCGACGGCTTTGCCGATCTCATCAATGTTTCACGTGAAACATTGCAGCGGCTGGAGGCCTATGTCGCGCTGCTGATCAAATGGCAAGCCACGCTCAACCTGGTCGCCCCGTCGACCCTCGCCGATGTCTGGCGCCGCCATATCCTTGATTCCGCTCAAGTGTTCGCGCTGATCGATAGGCCGGCGGAGCCACTGGTCGATATCGGCAGCGGCGCCGGCTTCCCCGGGCTGGTGCTTGGCATCATGGGGGCGACAGCACTCCATATGATCGAATCCGATGCGCGCAAATGCGCCTTCCTGCGCGAAGCGGCCCGCATCACCGACACGAAAGCCACGATTCATAACCGCCGGATTGAGGCTGTACCCGGCTTCGCCGCCGCGACCGTGACCGCCAGGGCCTTGGCGCCGCTGACAAAACTGCTCGACTATGCCGCACCGTTCCTGGGGTCCGGCGGAATCGCCCTGTTCCTCAAAGGCAAAACCTGGGATGCGGAATTGACCGAGGCGCGGCTAACATGGAGAATGGCCGCCCGCGGACACGAAAGCCTGTCAGATGACAGCGGTATGATCCTGCGCATCGAGGATTTGTATCGTGGCCCGAGCTGAAACAATGACCGCACCCAAGCCCCAGACGGACGGCACGCCAAAGCGCCCCCGGGTCATCGCGATCGTCAACCAGAAGGGCGGGGTCGGCAAAACCACGACCGCAGTCAATCTGGCGACCGCGCTGGCTGCCGCCCATGTGCCCGTGCTGCTGATCGATTTCGACCCGCAGGGCAATGCCAGCACCGGACTTGGCATCGATCAGCGGCAGCGCGGTACCGGCATCTATCAGGTGGTGCTTGACGAGGTGCCGCTCGCCAGCGCCATTCAGCGCACCGCCATTCCGGGGCTGGATGTGATCAGCTCCTCGGTCGATCTGTCGGGGGCGGAGGTGGAGCTTGTCTCCGGCGTTGAGCGCGAGCATCGCTTGCGCTTGGCGATCGCGCAGGCGCGACTGCGCTATGAGTATATTCTGATCGATTGCCCGCCATCGCTCGGCCTGCTCACCGTCAACGCGCTGGTCGCGGCCGATTCGGTGCTGGTGCCGCTGCAATGCGAGTTCTACGCGCTGGAGGGGCTTAGCCATCTGATCCGCACCATTGAGCGGGTCAAGCGCAGCCTTAATCCGGCGCTCGAAATCCAGGGCCTGGTGCTGACCATGTTCGACCGGCGCAATAATCTGTCGGAACAGGTGGCCGCCGATGTCCGGGGACATTTCGGCGCCAAGGTCTATGACACCGTCATTCCGCGCAATGTCCGCGTCTCGGAGGCGCCGTCGCATGGCAAGCCGGTCTTGCTCTACGACCTGCGTTCCCCCGGCGCACAGGCTTACATCCAGCTCGCAGCCGAATTGTTGAAACGCGAGCGCCAGAGGTAGAAATGGCCGAATCCCCAAAGAAGAAACAGCTCGGTCGCGGGCTCTCCGCCCTATTGGGGGAGACGCTGTCGACCGACTCGGCCGCCGGATTGCAGTCGCGCAACCTGCCGATCGAAAAACTGCATCCAAGCCCGTATCAGCCGAGGCGGCATTTCGATGAGGAGGCGCTGGAGGCGCTCGCCGAATCAATCCGCCAGCAGGGGGTCGTGCAGCCGTTATTGGTCAGGCCGGACCCGGCCGATCCCACACGCTATGAAATCGTCGCGGGGGAGCGCCGCTGGCGTGCCTCCCAACGCGCGCAACTGCACGAGGTTCCTTGTGTTATCAAGGCCTTGCGCGACGACGAAACGCTCGAAATAGCGCTGGTCGAGAATATCCAGCGTGAGGATCTGACGCCGCTAGAGGAGGCCCATGCCTATCGTCAGCTGATCGATCAGTTCCACCACACGCAGGAAGTACTGGCGCAGAATCTCGGCAAATCGCGCAGCCATATCGCCAATATGCTGAGACTCCTGACCCTGCCGGAAGCCGTCCAGCGGCTCTTGACCCGCGGCACGCTGTCGGCCGGCCACGCGCGCGCCCTGATCAACGCGCCAAACCCGGTTGAGATGGCGGAAAAGATCGTCGGCAAAGGCCTGACCGTGCGCGAGGCGGAACGTCTGGCCCAAGCGGCCAAGATGAAGAAGCCGCGCAAACTCAAAGCCGTCGCCGGCAATGGTGCGGAGATCGACGCCGACACGCTGGCGCTCGAGCGTGATCTGGCGCTGGTGCTGGGCCTCAAAGTAACGATCCGGCATGAGGCGAAGGGCGGGAATTTGACCCTGCATTACAGCTCGCTCGAACAGCTCGACGATCTGCTGCAGCGGCTCAATCAGTCACCGGGCGCCGTGTGACGCCGCAGCCTGCAGCCGATCGCGCAGAGCGTCGATAAAGGCCCGTACCCGGCCTGGCACATGGCTGCGGGTCGGGAAAACCACCCATATGCCGACTTCCAGCGGCGTGACGTCGGCGAGGACGATACGCTTCAAGTCTCCGCGTTCGATCTGCTCGTGCAGATCCCAATAGGTCAACATGGCAATACCGACGCCCGCGATACAGGCTGCGCGAACCGCGTCGACGGTGCTGGCGGAGAAAGGACCGCTAACCCGCACTCGGTGGGTTTCGCCGTCCCGCGTGAAGGGCCAACTCTCCATGGCATGAAGTTTAAGGCAGGGGTGACGGGCCAGGTCCTCTGCCGTGATCGGTTCCCCGAAACGCGCGATGTACTCCGGCGATGCGCAGAGCGTGAACGGATTGTCGGCCACTCTCGTCGTGATCATGTCCGAAGGCTTCATCACCGCCACTCGAACCGCCACATCGAGCCCGGCCGTCACGAGGTCGATGACGCCATCGCTCAGCGTCAAATCAACGCGGAGTCCAGGGTTGTCGGCGATCAACCCGGCCACGACTGGGACGACGATGGAGTGGCCGATGACGTTCGGCGCTGTGATCTTCAACAGGCCCGAGAGTCCGGAGCCCCCGGACGCGACCGAGTCCAGCGCCGACTCTCGCGCCTCCATCAGAGTGACGGCGTGAGGCAAAAAGGCCTCGCCCTCCGGCGTCAGCGATAGCGACCGCGTCGTCCGATGGAACAACCGCGCACCGAGTTCGGCTTCGAGGCCTGCCAACCGGCGGCTGACCAACATCGGCGTCGTGCCCATCTGACGAGCTGCGGCCGACAGGCTGCCAACCGATGCAATGGCGCGGAACAGAGCCACATCTTCGAGATCCATATTATAACGCTAGGCGATACATTGCTTATCGTCCACCCCATCTTCTGCACCCGATCCGCAACGGTTAAATCTAGGCCCAACAAGCGGGCGATCTTGATTTAATCCTTTCGGAGAGCTGGGTGATGGACATTGACACTAGCGCGCTTTTCGCGCCGATCGTTATAAACGGCCATAGCGTGAAGAACCGTCTTGCGGTCGCGCCGATGACCCGTGTCAGCGCGACCGAAGACGGAAGGCCGACCGAGACGATGACCCGCTATTACGAGCGTTTCGCGCGTGGCGGTTTCGGGACGGTCACCACCGAGGGCATCTATACCGATCAGGCATTCTCCCAGGGCTATCTCCATCAGCCCGGCATGACGAACGAAGCACAGGCCAATGCCTGGAAGCCGGTCGTGAGCGGCATCAAGGCGCATGGCGCGCTTGCTATCGCCCAGATGATGCATGCCGGCGCACTGAGCCAGGGCAATCGCTTTCGCGACACGACAGTCGCGCCTTCTGCTGTCCAGCCCAAGGGCGAACAGATGATTATCTATCACGGCAAGGACCGCTACCGCGTGCCGGCCGCGATGACCGAGGCAGAGATCGCCGACGCCATCGTCGGCTTTGCTGAGGCGGCGGGGCGCGCCATTGAGCGCGCTGGGTTTGACGCGATCGAAATCCACGGCGCTAATGGATATCTTCTCGACCAGTTTCTGACCGACTACACCAACATCAGAGCGGATCGATGGGGCGGCGTCACACAAAACCGTGTGAGATTGATCCTCGAAACCTTCAAGGCAGTGCGGGCGAGGGTGGGCGCCACGGTGCCGGTCGGCGTCCGCCTCTCTCAAGGCAAGGTGAACGACTACTCCCACAAATGGGCCGATGCGGAGCGCGACGCAGAAATCATCTTCGGCAGTCTTGCGGATGCCGGCGTCGACTTCATCCACGTGACTGAATTCGAGGCGTGGCAGCCGGCGTTCATGCCGGGCGGGCCATCCTTGATGCGCCTCGCCAAACGCTATGCGCCCAAGGCCGTGATTTTAGCCAATGGCGGTCTGCACGCTATCGAACACGCGGTCGCCGCGTTGGATGACGGCGCCGATATCGTGACCATCGGCCGCAGCGCCCTGGCGAATCCCGATTTGCCGAAGCGTTGGTCCGATCGACGCGCGCTTAACGACTTCGATCCAACGATCCTCGGCCCTATCGCCGACATCAAGGAAACGGAACTGGTGATGTGAACGCGCCGGTCGATCCGTTGCTGCCGATGGCGGCTATACGGACCGGCAATGCTTGTTTCCCTTCACTTAATGAGACGATCAAGGAGATCATCGTGACCACAATCAATGTTCCCACGCGTGACGAAGTCAGCAGCCAGAATCAGGCGATCTTCGATAATCTGAAGAAAGCTCTGGGAATGGTGCCGAATCTTTTCGCCACCTTCGCCCATTCCGACACCGCCCTTGGCAATTATCTGGCGCTTCAAAACGCCAAGAGCAGCCTCATGGGCAAATCCCGCGAGGTCGTTAATCTCGTCGTGAGCCAAGTCAACGAATGCGATTATTGCCTGGCAGCACACACCATGCTCGGCAAAATGGTCGGGTTTACCGACGAACAAATCATGGAATTGCGCCACGGCCGCGCCAGTTTCGATACGAAGTTCGACAGCTTGGCCCGCCTGGCCAAAAGCGTCGCAGAACATCGCGGACACGCTGACCAGAGCGTCATCGACTCGTTCTTTGCGGCGGGTTGGACCAAGGAAAACCTGGTCGACGCGATCGTGATCATCGGCGACAAAACGATCAGCAACTATCTGCACGCCGTCACGAAGGTCCCGGTCGATTTTCCGGCGGCCCCACCGCTGGCTTAAACTTTAGACTGTCGATCGGCAGGGTGTGGGGCGGATCGGCGTGCCCGTCCCACACCCCCCATGGCGCTACCTTGAACCGATCAGACGCTAACGGCGGCGCACCAGCCCTGCCAAATCGAAGAACAGATGCGCCGCCATGGTCTCGTCGGGCAAACCGGTCGCCTTGCAGCTGATTTCGGCCTCGAGCAGGCGGGTCAGCGCCAGTTTCAGCTTGGGCATCGACCAGAGCTGGCTTTGGGCGACCAGCGCGTCGACCTCCTTGAAGAAGGGCCGGGGTTGCAGGGCGTTGACGGCGTCCTTGGCGCTAATACCGCCGGATCGCTTAAGCGCGACCAGTTGCAGCCGCTGAAAATGGCGCAAGGCTTGGCGGATCATGCCGACCGAGGTCTCGCCATCGCGGAAGGCCTGGGCCAGTTTCCGCTGCAATTGCGGGGCGTCGCCGGAGGCGCAGGCCATGATCACGTCCTGGACGGAGAGCTGCGCGTTGTCGCCGACCGAGGCCATGGCATCCTCAAGCTCGATGCGCCCACCGGCTCCCGCGTAAAGGATAAGCTTGTCGATCTCGCTGCGGCTGACCAGCCGGTTGCTGCCCAGATGATCTGTCAGATAACGCAGGGCATCCGGGCTGACGGCGATCCCGGCGTCTTTCAGGGAATTGCGCAGAAGCGTGCCGATATCGGCGTCGCTGTCGAGATAGCAGGGCACGGATAGCGCCTTGGGGGAGGATTTGGCGGCGGCGCGCAAGGCTGACTTCGACGGCAGATCGCCGGCCTCGACAACGATCAGAGCCTCGCCGACAGGAGATGCCAGAAACGACACGATGGCGCCGCCGCCTTGGGTATCGGTG
>CAIZEE010000080.1 GCA_903931835.1 uncultured Elstera sp. | reverse complement strand
GCTGGCGCCGACGGTGCCGACCTGCTCGATCAATTGCCGAATCAGCGGATGGCCGGGATTGAGTTCCAGCACGCGCTTGGCCGATTGCTCCAACTGATTATGCTGGCGCAGCAGTTTTTCCAGGCGCATGTCGATATCGCCTGAATCAGCGACCAGGCAGACGGCGCTTTCGGTCAGGCGCTGTGATTCGCGGACATCCTTGACCTCGTCGCCGAGCGTCAGCTTGAACAGCGCGATCAGCTTGGCGATCTCGCCGGATTTCGGCAGATCCTCGGCCTTCTTCGCATCCTCGCCGCCCTCGATCTTGGACAGATCTGCGGCACCGCGCGTGACCGAACGGAACTGCTTGTCCTTGAAGCTGGCGACGGCTGGGATCCAGAATTCGTCGACCGGGTCGGTCAGCAGCAGCACTTCGACGCCCTTGGCGCGATAGCCCTCCAATTGCGGACTGCCGAGCAGGCTTTCGATGCGCTCGCCGCTGATCGTGTAGATCGCGTCCTGGCCGGGCTTCATGCGCTCCAGATAGGTATCGAGGCTGATTGGATCGCCACCCGCCGTCGTGCGGAAGCGCGCTAGATTGAGTAGGCTGTCGCGATTCTCGAAATCCTCGTAAAGACCTTCCTTCAGCACCGCGCCGAAATTCTCCCAGAATTCGAGATATTCCGGTGCCGATGCGCCTTTCTCCAACTCGCTCAACACACGACGGGTCAGGCCCTTGCGGATTTTCGGCAACAGCGGATTGTTCTGCAGCAATTCGCGGCTGACATTGAGCGGCAGATCGGAGCTGTCGACGACACCGCGCAGGAAGCGCAGATAGCCCGGCACCAGCTCCGCCGCATCATCGGTGATGAACACGCGGCGGACATACAGCTTCACGCCATGCTTGCGGTCTTGCGTGAACAGATCAAACGGCTTCGCGCCTGGGACAAAGAGCAACGCCGAATATTCCAGCGTCCCCTCGGCGCGGATATGGATCGTCGCATACGGATCGTCATGCGCGTGGGCGACATGGTGGTAGAATTCCTTGGCCTGCTCCGGCGTGATGTCGCTCTTGGAGCGGGTCCAAAGGGCAGACGCGCTGTTCAGCGTCTCCTCTTCCTCGCCCAGCAGCACGATCGGCAGAGCGATATGATCGGAATAGCGCTGCACGATCTGCTTCAGCCGGTGGGGCTCGAGGAAATCCTCGGCATCCTCGCGCAAATGGAGCTTTATTTCGGTGCCGCGCTCCACCTTCTCAGCAGGCTCGATCGTATACGAGCCCTTGCCGTCCGACGCCCAGCGCCACGCTTCAGTCTCACCGGCCTTCCGGCTGGTCACTACGACATTATCGGCGACCATGAATGCGGCGTAGAAGCCGACGCCGAATTGCCCGATCAAAGACAGATCGGCCTTGGCCTCGCCTTCAAGTTGGCTGACGAACTTGCCAGTACCCGAACGCGCGATAGTGCCCAAATTCTCGACCAATTCGTCATGGCTCATGCCGATCCCGTTGTCGGAGATGGTCAGGATCCGAGCATCCTTATCGACGCTAAGAGCAATCTTATAGCTGCCGCTCTCGCCGGCCTTTTCCGGCTCGGTCAACGCCAGATAGCGATGGCGGTCCGAGGCGTCGGAGGCGTTGGCGATCAATTCGCGCAGGAAAACTTCCTTGTCGCTGTAAAGCGAGTGGGCGACGATCTCGAGCAGGCGGCTGACTTCCGCCTGAAATTCGTGCTTTTCAGCAGCCATCTTACTTTTTCTCCAATGGTTCTTGTTGGCTAGGCGGGCCTAACCCTTTTTCTGACTGAGCATTTGGCCAAGTGCGGAGGCGTCAACGCCATTGATAATGACCTGGCCGGTCGGCGAAACATCGATGTGGTACTCGAGCCGGCCGACGCCGTTTTCCGGCGGCTGGCGTTTGCCGAAGGCCTGCAGCACCGCAAGGGCGACCAACGCATTCTGCGCGTTCTTATTGTCCTTGAGCGCAGCTAACTGGTGTTGCGTATTCTCCAGGCCGCGCACGGATATATCAGTGCCGCCGCTCGACGGATCAGCAACCGCAATACCAATGGTGAGACCAAGACAAAGCATGGCGGCAAGCGGTACGGCGCGGCGAAGAAACATGAGGCTGACCTCCCAGATTGCAGTTGCGCCCTATATGGGATGCCGCCCCGCCTTCAGACAAGGGGGATTAGGCACTCGTGAGGCTTGCTTTGGGCGTGAGATAAACCCAATTCTTGGGTCATGTCCTTGACCGACATTCGGGGCCGCGTAACCGCCGTGTTGGGGCCGACCAACACCGGCAAGACCCATTTGGCGATCGAGCGGATGCTCGGCCACAGCTCGGGCATGATCGGCTTCCCCCTGCGCCTGCTGGCGCGCGAGAATTACGACCGCATCGTCAAATTGAAGGGTGCCAGGCTCGCCGCCCTGATCACGGGTGAGGAACGCATCATCCCAAAGGGTGCGCGGTATTTCGTCTGCACCGTGGAGGCGATGCCGCTGGACCGTGTCGTCGAGTTCCTCGCCATCGACGAAATCCAGCTCGCCGCCGACCCTGATCGCGGTCATGTCTTCACCGACCGATTGCTGCACGCGCGCGGCTTGTCGGAGACGATGG
>CAIZEE010000079.1 GCA_903931835.1 uncultured Elstera sp. | reverse complement strand
TCACCAATGGCTGTTTACTTGGCGCAGCCATGTGTTCTTGCGCTTGCGCCTGTAATTCGTGCAATCCAGCCAAAGGCTGGGCGACGTTCTTCACATCCTCATTGTCTTGTACGTTTGCCATGTACACGCCGTTGACTTGGCGGTACTCATTGAATAGTTGTGCGCGAAGGCGTTCTTGCTCACCCCCGCCGCCATTCAATGCGCCCGACATATTTGTCAGCAGCACCATCACGGAATAATTGCAAACGCTATCGGCAACAGCTTGGCGAATCCTCAACCAATTATTGACGTAAGGCTGCATCAATTGCGACAGCGAAATACCGCCAAACTGATATGCAGGCTTCAAAATATCCGGTACTTCGCGCGAAATAAACGACAGCAGCCGCGACGAATGAAAACGCTTAGCCATTATATACCACTGAGACGGCTTGAAGTAATCGGCTTTCCAAGGCATTGTGCTGTTGTACAGATACGGGTACACCCACATCGGTTCGATGTTCACAAGGCCCTTCAGACTGCCTTTCGATATTTTTGATGGCGTCAATACCATCGGTTTTGACGTCTCGTCATCCTCAATGTCAGCACTCAACCCCAGGTCAATGTAAATCCACCCATGCCCGAATTCACCGTCATGTAATGCAGCGCGACAAAATGCCTGTCGCGCACCGATCTGATTAAGCCTTGCAGTAATTTCTGAAATCTTTTCCGACTTGTCTTCGTCGCCGCTGGTCACTACGTCAATCCAGCAACGTGTCATTTCCTCCGCTAAAGTTTCGCTGGCGTTGCGATACTCGCTGATCTGGCTCAGTTCTGCGAGGTAGGCATAGCCAGGAAAAGCCTGCGCCGCGTAGCTGCCGGACACGCCCGGATCAGCCCATCCATACAGCGCACTGATTCCGGCATCCATAGCCATCGTGTCTGACCCGGGCGGTACTACACCGGGGGCAGGCGCAGGGATATTATATGGGCTGACATTCTGCTGGCGCGATGGCGTCCGCGCATGAGCCAATGCCTCAGCCGTGATGCGCATCCCCGCCGCTCGAGCCGGCGCTGCATCATGCGCCTGCGCTGCCAGTTCCGGCGCGGCGGGGCTTGCAGTACGTCTCGATATTCTGGATGGGCGAAGTCGTTTGTGCATTGGCGCGGCCTATCGGTAAGTTGCAGCGCCATTAGTAAAAATGGCCGGATTGATGTTGAGCGGCTGGCGCGTGATCAGTTGCTCGAAGGAACGGCTGGTGGCGTCGGCATAGTCATCGTGCGCGGCTTCGGGAAAACCTTCGAGTGCAGTGAACCACGCCTCATTCCACTGGCCACGCACAACGCGGACGTTGCCGGCTTTGGCCTGCGCTGAGAACGGCGAAAACCGCGTCACCTTGGCGGGGCTGCCCGAGGTACCCCGCGCTTCGAGCGACGTTGACACCACGTATCCCGCGAGTAATTGCGTGATGCGTTTTGCCAGTATCTTTCCCCCCGCTCCGGGATCTTGCGGCACGCTGATCTTGCACCCGCGGCCATCCTGCGCCGCAATATTGACCAAGGTGCGCTCCACTTCGAGCGGGCCAAGGTGCGCCTGAAAAGCATGGCAGACCACGAATGATCCGTCTTTGGCGCGCCCGATCCGCACCCCCGCAGTCCAATCCGGGTCGTTCGTTTCAGTCTTTTCAGTCGCGGCCAAGTCCCATCCGCGGCACATGGTCAAACCATCGGGTTCGTGGTCGATTACCTCGCACCAATGGCGCTGGAAGTACATGCCAGCCGCGGGCCGAATCTTCCAGTTGCCGAATAGCAACCGCTCCCTTTCGACCGTGCCCATTGCCATGAGGTTGGCGTAATAGCCAGGGTCGGCAGTCATAAGCGCGGTGTTGTCAGTCAGCTTCGCTGCGATGAACGTCACCGACTTTGGCTGGATTACGACGCCTTCTGGCGTGAATTGAACTGGTAGTTCTGTCGGGCTGTCAGCCCAGTAAATAGCATCCCCGACGCGGATGAACCATCGCAGCACGCCAGACCGTTCTGGTATCGGCAGACCCGTTTCCTGATCGATCCACCACGCGATGAACTCCGCCACCCAACTATCCGCATCAGGATTGCATGTGGCCCGGATGTATGGCCGAACACCACACATCGATCGATTGCGCGACAGCAAGTAGAAAAACTGCGACTTTGTGAAATGGGTGAGTTCGTCGAAACAGATCAGCGGGATTGCCGCGCCCTGCCAGCCAAGCACGGTAGTTTCCGCGTCAAGGTGCGCGAATGTAACCTTCGCACCCGAAGAAAAAACCCATTGCATTGGCTGCGACATTCGCGGAACCGCGCCCGGAACCCGGCTATAGAGCTTGGTGGCCTCATCCCACAGGCCGCCCGGATTGGTCACCTGCACCATGTTGCGGCGGAACATAACTGCGGCGAAGTTGCGGTTGGCGACATTCCGCATTGGCTCAAGTAACAGGCCGAACGACTTTCCGCCGCCAGCGGCACCCCCATAGATCGCGATGTCGGCGCGGCTGCAAAGGAAATCCGTCTGGGGTCCGGGTAGCGGCCTGATCACGACTGCGGTGTCTCGCGTCCGTTTTCGGGCAGCGCGAAGATAGTAACAGGCGACTGTGCAGCGCTGGAATCGATGATCTTCTCAACCCGGTCAGTCTCGCGCCAGCCGGCGCGCGCCTTGAGCCAGAAAATCGCGGCTGCAACATTTCCGTTCATCGCCATGCGGAACAAACTGGCAGTGACCTTGGCGTTCGCTTCGATCATCCCCAGGTCAAGTTCACGCCGAAATTCGCGGTGCAATACTGGCTTGCCGCAGCCGATTACTTCGCAGATGTCATCTTGAGGCACACCATTGATTGCCATCACGCGCACCATGTTGCGTTGCGCTTCAGTCGCAACGAATCGTGGGTGCCCTGGCCGTCCTGCCATCTGTTTATCTCCTTTTTGTTGTGGCTGCATATTTCAACACCATCTGGCCGCGTCAATCCTGTGATTGGCGCGGCACCCCACCCAAGGTTCGGCAGCAATCCCGGGCTTTTTTTTGCCTACTCACTGGCGCGGCGGACCTGTGCCAGCCGCTCCCGGCAGTCCTGCCCGGCATCGATCAACGCCTGGATCCAGGTATCCAGCGCCAGCCCCGTCACTGCCCCTTCAGGGGCTGCCGGCTGGGGCAGGCACTGCAAGAGGTCCGGGTCCAGGTGCAGCGGCACCACCTGCACTGTGGGAGCGCACCCGGCCGGAGCCGTGCTGGCGCAGCCCGGACAGATAGCGAGCGGTAACAGGGTCAATGCCCAGATCGCGGACCGCGCCCGATGCGATTTCATTTTTAAGCCCCTCGATTGTGGCGGCAGACTCCGCCGCCTGCTGCTGTGCCGCCTGCTGCGCCGCGGCCAGCGCTGCCTGATTGGCCGCATCCTGCGCCTGGATCGCGGCCAGCGCCTGCTGTGCCGCCATCGCCTGCTGCGCCTGCTCGGCCGCGATGCGTGCCTGATACGCCGCATCGGCCCGGGCCAGCGCGGCAGCATCAAGCGCGGCGGACAGCCGATAGCCGAGATACCCCGCCACCAGCAGCGGGATGGCGACAGCCGCGACCCGCAGCCAGACCAGGTATGGCGCGGCGGCGGTACTGATCGCCGACAGCGCCGGCGTGATGATCGGCATGGGATGCTCCTGGCCGTGAAAATAGCAATAAAATTGCGCCGATTTCTCTTGCGCGAAAGCGCGTAATGGCGCATATTCTGGTTATCAACAACGCAGCGCTTCCAGCGCTGTAACAACCGCCGGGGCGTCGCCCCGGCAATCGTCAACCATCCGGGCCGTGCGGCCCGGGAAAAGGAGGTCCGTGCATTCAGTTAAGAGGCGGGCCGCGCGGATTCGCGCGGGCTACCTCGTAGCTCAGGAACATGGAGTCGCCG
>CAIZEE010000078.1 GCA_903931835.1 uncultured Elstera sp. | reverse complement strand
TTGCCCGGGTGGCGCTGGGCGGCGCGGGTGGCGGCAGTGCCGGGGGCAATGACGGTGCTCGAGTTGGGCTATCGGCTGTTTCTGCCGCTGCGGCCTTACGTCTCCCGGCTGTTTGGGCGGCTGCAGAGGGTGGGCGAGGGGGCCAGGCGCTCTTGAGCGGTGATGACGGCGATCTTGCGTCGTTCCCGGCGGGCGGCGTCGCGGTCGTGTTTGGCGCTTCGGGTGGTATTGGCGGCCCGTTGGTGGCGGCGATCGAGGCTTCGGGGCGGTTCGACCAGGTGGCCCGGTTCAGCCGCTCGACCACGCCCGCGATCGATTTGCTGGACGAGGCTAGTTTGGAACGCGCCGTATCATCTGCGGCGGATCTCGGGCCGATTCGCCTGGTCATCAACGCGACTGGATTTCTGCATGACGCGGAGCAGGCGCCGGAAAAAACCTGGGGTCAGCTGGATCCGGGCAAGCTGGCCCGATCCTTCGCGGTCAATGCGATTGGGCCGGCGCTGATCATGAAGCATGTGCTGCCGCGCCTGCCGCGCTCGGGCAAGGCGGTGTTTGCGACGCTGTCGGCGCGGGTTGGCAGTATCGGTGATAATCGGCTGGGCGGCTGGTATGCCTACCGGGCGTCCAAGGCGGCGCTCAATCAAATCGTGCGCACCGCCGCGGTCGAACTGGCGCGCCGATCACCCGATGCGCTGTGTCTCGCCCTGCATCCCGGCACAGTGGCGACAACGCTCTCCGCCCCCTTCTCAGCGGGGCATGAGGTCCACTCGCCTGCGGCGGCGGCGCGTCATCTGCTCGGCGTCATCGACCAGCTATCGGCGGACGCGACGGGCGGCTTCTTCGACTGGCGGGGCCAGACCGTGCCGTGGTGATAGGCTCATCACGCGTGACCAGTAGGTCCGCAGTAGTTCCGGGCGCAGTAGTTCCGGGGACACCACACCGAATTGCCGGCTCTCTCATCGCTCCGCCTCGCCACGGCTGCGGCGGCGCAAGGCTTGCGGGGGGTGGCCGTAGATCCTGAGGCAAACCCGCCGCATGCGTTCCATGTCGCCGAAGCCGACATGCAGGGCGATCTGGTCGAGCGGCTCGGTCGTGCCTTCGATCAGCGGGAGGGCGGCCTCGCAGCGCAAGCGCTCGACCGCGCGCGCCGGGGTTTCGCCAGTCTCGGCCGTGAACTGCCTGGCAAACTGGCGCGGGCTGATCCGTGCTACATCCGCCAGTTGCTCGACCGAGAGCCGATCCTTCAGATGCGCGCGAGCGTATGCAAGGGCGTCGCGGATGCGTCCGGGCCGGGGCTCCAGCTCGAGCAAGGTGGAGAATTGCGACTGCCCGCCGCTGCGCCGGTGATAGACGACGAGGTCCCGCGCGATCGCCTTGGAAATCTCGATCCCGCAATCTTCCTCGATCATCGCGAGTGCCAGATCGATGCCGGCCGTGATGCCGGCCGAGGTCCAGACATCATCTTCACGCACGAAGATGCGGTCGGCATCGACCTTAATCGAGGGGTGACGCCGCTGCAATTCGCCGGCGCACCGCCAATGCGTCGTAGCCCGTCGGCCATCGAGCAACCCTGCGGCGGCAAGCAGGAAGGCGCCGGTGCAGACGCTTGCCTTGCGCCGGGCGCGGGGCGCCAGCTCCCGGATGAGGTCGGCCGTCTCGGTCTGGCTATAGAGAATCTCAGGACTCGGCGCGCCGACCACTACCAGCGTGTCGAGATGGTTCGGCGATGGCGGCGCCAAACTGTCGATCGTCACGCCCGAGGCGCCGCAAACCAGGCCCCCCGATGTCGAGATGATGCGCACATCGTACGCCGCCCCATGGAAGTCGGTCGCCAGATTGAAGGCGCAGAGCGGCCCGCCCAGATCCAGTAACTCAAATCCCGGGAACACCACGAACCAGATCGCCCGCGATACGCCGGGGCTGGGCATCTCACTCTCCCACATTATGGCAGAATAAGAGGGTAATATGTCATTTCTGCCGCAGGGCGTACAGCCTAGATTCTTCTCACAGACGGACGGCCAATCCCGGCCGGCCAGAGAAGGAGATGAAAGATGACTGCAATCACAAACGTTATCCTGGTGCATGGCGCATGGGCCGATGGTTCGAGCTGGGCGAAGGTCATTCCGCTGCTGGCGAAACAGGGTCTGGCCGTTACGGCCGTCCAGTTGCCGCTGAACAGCTTCGAGGCCGATGTGGCCGCCGTGAAGCGCGCCATCGCCCTGGCTGAGGGCGATGTCGTCCTGGTCGGCCACAGCTATGCCGGTGCGGTGATCAGCGACGCCGGCAACGATCCGAAGGTCGCCCGGCTGGTCTATGTCGATGCCTTTGCACCGGATGGCGGCGAGTCTGCTGGCTCACTGTTCGGGCAGTTCCAATCCGCCCCGTTGGGAGCTGAGATCAGGCCCGATGCGGAAGGCTTCTTGGCGCTCAGCCGCATCGGCATTTTCGAGCTGTTCGCCCAGGATGTGAGCGAGGATGAGAAACTCGTCACCTTCGCTACCCAGGGGCCGATCAACGGCGCCGCATTGGGCGGCACGGTGACCCAGGCGGCTTGGCGCAGCCGGCCGACCTTCTATCTGATCGGCGACCAGGATCATGCGATCCCGCCGGTGGAGCAGGAACGCATGGCAGCACGCATGAACGCGACTATCGGCCATGTGAACAGCAGCCACGTGCCGATGCTGTCTCAGCCGGCGGCGGTGGCGAGTTTCATCCTACAGGCCGCTGTCTGACCCACTGTGTGCGCCGCTCCCTCGGGGGGCGGCGCGCGCCTTTGATGAAAGGAACGCGGTCATGATGATCGCTGCAAACGGTATCGAACTGCATGTGGAACAGCGCGGGGCGGGCACGCCGGCGCTCGTCTTCCTGCATTATTGGGGGGGATCATCACGTACGTGGCGGCACGTAGTCGATTTGTTGGCGCCCGAATTTCGCACCGTCGCGATCGATCACCGCGGCTGGGGGCAATCTAAAGAGCCCGAAGGGGCAGGCTACGCGCTGGCCGACCTTGCCGGCGATGCGCAGGCGGTCATCGAGACGCTAGACCTGGAGCGCTATATCCTTGTCGGGCATTCGATGGGCGGCAAGGCGGCGCAACTGATAGCGTCGCGCCGGCCGCGCGGCCTGACCGGCCTCGTCTTGGTCGCGCCGTCGCCGCCGTCGCCGCTCACTCTGCCACTCCCCGTTCGCCAGGGCATGGTCAAGGCCTATGACAGCCGCGAGAGCATCATCGCGACCGTCGAGCAGGTTCTGGCACCGGGCGGGCTCGATCCGGACGATCTTGAGACGGTCATTGCCGATAGTCTTGCCGGCACCCCGGCGGCAAAGCGGGCGTGGCCCTTGTCTGCCAGCCAGGAAGACATCTCGGCTGCTGTCGCCGACATCACTGTTCCGGTCATCGTCATCTCGGGCGAGCTCGACCGGGTTGATCCGCCTGAGGTGCTGCGGCGCGAGCTTCTGCCCCGCATCCCGCAGGCGCAGCTGCACGTATTGCCGCATATCGGTCACCTCTCGCCCTTCGAAGCGCCATACGACATCGCCGATCTCGTGAAGACCTTCGCGCTGTCGATCGACGAGGACGCCCCTACATCGACAACTTCCGGCGCGCGGCAACAACGGTGCTCATGGTGCGGGATCACCCAGACGGCCGCAGCCGAAAGGCGCCTGATCGAAAGAGAGACGGCGGCGTTTCCCGGGGCTGCCAAATTACGCCGCTGACCGCTCGTGCGGGGCCCGACCACCTAGAAGGATATGATAAACTGCCGTTGTGCCCGCTGGGCGAGGCGCTAATTCAATTCAGGCCGCAGCAATCGCTTCAATTTCGACCAACCACGCTTCGTCAAAGATGCCGGTGATGATGACCGTCAAGGCGGGTGCGTGGTCACCCAATACTTCTTCGCGCACGGAGCGATTTTCTGACGCATAGTCTCGGCTCGATAAAAAAGTCGTGACCTTCACGAGGTTGCCTATGCCCATGCCTGCGGCTCGAAGTTGTGATTCGACGTTTGCCCATGCCAGAAGGCACTGATCGCGAAACGTGGCCGGCAATCTGGCGTTAACATCAAGGGGGATCTGTCCGCTAATAAACAAAAGCTTGGACGGGCCAGTAATCTCTACCGCCTGTGAATAGCCCCCTGAAGCCATCGGCGCGTTGGGAGCGTTGATCGAGGTAATCTTCATGGCCGCCAAGATAGGGTGGGGCTTGGCGGCTTGTCTATTGAGACCGTGCGCCGTATCGAGGCGGGAGCGTTTGCGATTGCTGATCCGGCCCGTGGTGAAAGGTCGAACTCCCAATGCGTCTACAAAAGCGCATATCCGTTCGCGATGGGCTGCGTCGGAACCTGTATATCGATCAAGTCGGAAAGCACTTTCCAAACGCCACTAGCAGCCGGGGCGACCCTCTAAGCCGCACCGCGCCGGTCATAAGACATCGTACAATGGAAATCTCGCCGGCGAGAAAGCGCAGCCAGCTTCGAGCGTCGGCGGTCACGCGTAGGTTCGCGGCACCAAGGTGACCTCTCGAAACGGTTACCCTCTGGTTTCTTATAACGACCGTCGCTTCGGCCACTTCGGCGCCCTTGAACGTGAAATGATAGGTGGCGTTGAGGTCTCCGGCCTTGCCCGGCTGAAAACTCAAGCTCATGCCGGCAAGGAAGCTTCTGATCGTGGTTGCTCGGGCGCTCGGGCGAACCCAGCGGATCCGCTTATGGGGGAAGCGCCTCGCGACATGATCGGCCGCGTCGCTTCCCTTGGTGACATAGACCGGTTCCTCCTTCTGCTTGAGCGGATCGACAATCTCGTTCAGATGGGCCCGCTTGTCGGCGAGATAGGGCCCGATCACATCGGTTCCCGCCGGACAGACGGCGAGACAATAGGCGGCGTTGTAGTTGGGGCCGTAGGAGAGGCTCTGCCAGCGTGCGACCGTCTCCGAATAGCTAACTTTGCTTCGATAGTCGGCGACCGATCGGCTGCCCGCGATATCCTCGACGAAATTGACGAAGCCGCCCATGAATTGCTGATAGTTGTGGGTGAAGCAGGATGAGAAGTCGAAATAGCCGTCCGGCTTGATTGCGCCGACGGGACAGGCGGCGACGCAGAGCTTGCATGAGACACATGGGTTGAAATCGAGAGGCTGCGACGCCGCCTCGAAGTCCTGGGCGATCAGCACCGTGCCGAGCAGGACGAAACTACCGTAACGCGGATGGATGAGGCTGCGGTGGATTCCCATCCGGCCGAGGCCGGCTGCTTCGGCAACCCGCTTATGCGAGACAACCCAGCCCCGCTCAGGGAAATTATCCATCTCCATCGGGAACGCCATCGCTGGGTTCAGCGCGCGAATTCCCCTGTCTTCAAGCTGTCGGACGATGCGGCGCGCGACATCGTCGACATCGTGACCGGCCCGGTGGAATTCGAGGTTGGCGATCGAGCGCGCGGGCGAGCGCACGGGTTCGCGGTGCATCCGCATGACAAGCGCGAGCAGGCTTCGCGTCGCCGGAAAGGCCTTTGCTACGTGAACCCGCTCCTCGGCAATCGATGGTTCGTCAATCGAAACGAGACCGCAATCATCCGCGCCGCAGTCTCGCGCAAGTTGAAGAAGGTCGGCAGCGGTCAGACTGGACTGTCCGCCTGTACCGGCAACCGGCGCTCCCGCAGTGACGGATTCATCTCGCATCATCGTGGCAACTCCTTCGCCGGGCCCTTTTAATTAGAAGTTAGTCGACATCTTATTTATTTGGATGTCAAACGAAATCTATGATATCGGAGCTAAGGTCATTGAGAGGAGGGATCCCGATGCGCGTGTCGCGTGAAGCCGCAGCCGAGAGCAAATCGCGCGTTGTCAGGGTGGCGTCGAAGATGATTAGGGAGCGTGGCGTCGATGCCGCCAGCATTGCTGACGTCATGCAAGCGGCGGGGATGACGCATGGCGGGTTCTATAAACACTTCGACTCAAAGAGTGACGTCGTGCGCGCCGCAGTCCGCTTTGCGTTTGACGACGTCGTCCAAAGATTCGACCGCCGCAAGGCGGAGAACGGTGAGGCCGCCGCAGTTGCGACCTACGTCGCGGAATATCTGTCGCAGGAACATATCGCACAGCCCGGCATTGGATGTCCGGTCGCAGCACTGGGCGCTGACGCGGGGCGGCACAGCGATTGGCTCAGCGGAGAGTTCGCCGCCGGTGCTGAAGAACTGATCGAGCGCGTCAGTAAGCCAATGGGAAACTCGTCTCACGACAAACGGTCTGCGCGCGCCGCCGCGATCCGAACACTGACCCAATTGGTGGGGGCAGTGGTGATCGCCCGTGCCGTCGGGTCTGGGCCGCTCCGAGACGAAATTCTTGCCGCCCACGTGGATGGATTGTCGCCGAATACTGAAGCGCAGTTTAGCTAAAGCTGCCGGGGACGATTGAATGGGGTGATGGGAAATCCCCCCGGCGGCTTTAGCATGCTGAACGGTCGTAGGGAAAAAGCGCTGCTTAGGCCGTGAGCAGCGCTACGCCCGCGGCCAGCATGACCAACGCGGTGACGCCATGGATGCCAAAGGCTGCCGCGCGGGTGCCGCCGCTGCGCAGTACGATCAGCGCGTCGCCCACGGGAATCAGCGTGGCGGCGGCCATGAAGGCGCCCAGCAATTGCGGCACCCCATTGAGCAGCAGGATCCAAAGGAAGAGGCCCGAGGCGATGTCGCGCAGCCCCTTCACGTAGAGCCATGGGTATGGAGTGCCGCCCGGGGTTAGTGCTGTGGCCGGCTCGACCGGAACGCCGTATCCGGCTGCGGCGGACCGGGGTGCTAGAAGGAATCGAGCGCCGAGGAAGATGATGCCGACGCCGATCACGCCGGAGACTGTTGTAGCGATGGTGGTGAGCATGGTGGGTTCTCCTGTTTCGATGCGTAAGATCTAGCACCGCTAGAATTATTGTCAACGACAAATCTATCATTGACAGATTCTCAAGCGTCAGTAGAATGCGCGCATGTCCGTTGCAGACCGTCGCCTCCGTGAACGCGCCCAGCGCCACAATCTGATCATTGCGGCGGCGCGCGATCTCGCTGAGGCTGAGGGCTGGGAGGCGGTGACCACGCGCCGGCTGGCCGAGCTCGTGGAGTACAGCCAGCCTGTGCTGTACAGCCATTTCGATGGCAAGGACGCGATCGTGCGCGCCGTCGCGATCGAGGGATTTGCCGAGCTTGCCGCCCAATTGCACCAAGCGCAGTCGGCGGTTGATGAGCCCGGGACGGCTTTGCGAGCCGTCTGCAGCGCGTATCTGACATTCGCAGACGCGCGGCCGGCGCTCTATCAGGCCATGTTCGTGCTGCCGATCGATGTGAAATTCGCCAGCGAGGACACGCCGTCGCCCTTGAAGGCGGCTTTTGCTGAGCTGGTCGGCGCGCTGAAGCCTTTTGACGCGCGTCCCGAGCTGCGGGCGGAGGTCACCTGGGCAACGCTGCACGGCCTCGCGGTCCTGGGTCGCGGTGGCCGCATTCCCAAGGAAAGGCACGAGGCGCGCATCGACCTGCTCGTCAGCCAGATCGTCAACGATCGCGGCGGCTGACGCTTCTCCTAGCCAGCGGTCGCCCGGGCGAACTGTCTGGGCGAATAGCCCATCACCCGTTTGAATGCAGCGCCGAACGCGCTCTCTGACTCATAGCCGACGATCGGCGCCACCACTGCGATGGGCATCCCGCTATTCGCCAGACGGTCAGCCGCCACCATCATCCGCCAGCGCGTCAGATAATCCATCGCCGGCTCTCCGACCGTATCTTTGAAGCGTACGGCGAAGCTCGACCGAGACATGCCGGCCACGCGCGCCAGCGTCTCCAACGTCCACTTTCGCCCGGGCTCCGCATGCATGGCCGCGATGACGGCACCCATCTGCTTGTCCGCCAGCGCGAACAACCAGCCGGTGCTGTTATGCGAGTGTTCCGCCAGATGCAGGCGCAGCGCCTCGATCAGCAATGCTTGGGCAAAATGTTCGGCGATCAGGGCGCTGCCGGGCTGCGGTTCACGCAGTTCGCGCATCAGCCGTTCGATCGACCATCGCAAGGCCGCCTTGTTCGCCTCGGCGCGAATATGGACGACCGGCGGCAGCATGCCGAGCAGCAGTTCGGCATGCATTCCCTCAAAACCGAAATAACCGCCCACACCCGAAAGACCGCCGCCGCCGTTCAAAACCGCCGTCTCGCCCGCCGGGATCGCGGGGAAAAAACGGAAGGCGTCAATCGGTGGCGCGTCCGCTTTGCTGTAAAGGCGATAGCCCTTGCCGCCCGGGATCAGCACGAAATCGCCCGCAGCAAGCAGCATCGGCTTGGCGTCGTCGTCCATGGCGAGCCAGCATGAGCCCGTCTCGATTGCGTAGCTCTTGATGCCGTCATCCGGCGCAAAGACGAGCACCCAATCGCCACCCGCATCAAGGCCGCGGAACCCATAACTGTTCGGCCTGAGCAGCGAGAGGATATCGGAAAGCGGGTCCATCGGCACTCCTGGACGATTGCGACGATAATACGGATCCTAGAGCATGGATCGTCCAGCTTCCATCCCCTATTTCTGATCGCGGCACCAAGCCCCACACCGCATCAGGAGTTACTGTCATGCATGAGAACAAAGCCCTTTGGCTTCATACGAAGCGCGCGCCGCTCACCGTCGGCCCCGCTCCCTATACAGCACCCGGCGCCGATGAGATCGTCGTCCGCGTCCGTGCAGTTGCCGTCAATCCGATGGACCGGCTGCAACAGACGATGGGCGATATCTTCACGCCCTGGACGAAGTATCCCTTCGTGGTCGGCTCCGATGTCGCCGGCGAGGTGGTCGAGGTCGGCAGCAGCGTCACGCGCTTTGCCGTCGGTGACCGCGTTCTGGGCTATGCTGCGGGCTCGGACAAACAGCGCAACCGCGCCGCCGAGGGCGGCTTTCAGCACTACGTCGTTCTGCTCGCCCATATGGCGACCCCCATCCCCGCCACCCTATCGTTTGAGGAGGCAGCCGTCCTGCCGCTCGGCCTTTCGACAGCAGCTTGCGGCCTGTTCCAGAAAGACTTCCTGGCCATGATGGCGCCATTGGCCGCCCCCACTTGCGCCGGTAAGACGCTGATCGTGTGGGGCGGATCGACCAGCGTCGGCAGCAATGCGATCCAGCTTGCCGTCGCGGCCGGCTATGACGTGATCACGACCGCCTCCCCGCGCAATTTCGATTATGTGAAGCGGCTTGGCGCGAGGCTGGCCTTCGATTATCGGTCCAAGACGGTCATTTCCGACATCATCAACGCCCTGCGCGGGCGCGAAATCGCCGGCGCCTTGGCGATCGGGATAGGGTCGGCGGCGGCTTGCATCGACATTGTTGGCGCCTGTGAGGGCAAGCGCTTTGTCGCCATGGCGACGCCCGCCACTTCGTTCGATAATGTGCCTGCCGGGCGCGGCCGGCTGCTCCGTCTGGTGCCGGCGATCGCGCGGATGCTTGCTGGCACGATTATGCAGACGCTGAAGGCTCGCCGGCACGGCGTGCGCATCAAGATGATCTGGGGCAGCGCTCTGATCGCCAACGAAGTTGGTCCTATGATCTTCGAGACATTCCTGCCATCGGCCTTGGCCGAATCGCGGTTTGTTGCGGCACCCAACCCGACCGTGGTTGGAACCGGGCTGGCACAAATCCCGGTCGCGCTGGAGGCCCAGCGTCAGGGCGTTTCCGCCACGAAGCTTGTGGTGACGCTGTGACGGCGCGCGAGGCGCGGCCCGTGATGAGCATGGTTAGCGTCACGCGTTTTCGACTGCGCTCTCTCCGCTTCCTGCCATTCTTCATTCTCCACGCGAACCGGACGATCGCGCAGATTCGACAGGCGGATGGGTTCGTGGCCGGAGCAGTCCAGCGCGATGCCGACCAGGCGTTTTGGACGCTGACGGTTTGGCGGGACGAGCATGCGATGCGCGCCTATGGGGCCAGTGGCGCGCAC
>CAIZEE010000077.1 GCA_903931835.1 uncultured Elstera sp. | reverse complement strand
GCGTTCGTCCTGATGGATGGTGACGCCCTCGAACTCGTGATAGGCGATGCGGCCATAGAGCTGCGCGCCGTAGAAATTATTATGCTCGAACCCGCCACGCTTCATGCAGACCGCGGAGATCGGCGTGGTGTGGGTGTGGGCGACGCAGATTATGTCTTCACGGTGGCTGTGCAGCGCGCCATGCAGGGCGAAGCCGGCCGGATTGGCGGGATGTTCCGATGGCTCCACCAGGTTTCCGTCAACGCCGACCTTCAGCAGGTTTTCCGGCGTGATTTCGGAATAGTTCAGGCCGAACGGATTGACCAGATAATGATGTTCCGGCCCCGGCACACGCACCGAGATGTGATTGAAGATCATCTCCGACCAGCCAAGGAAATCGACCAGATGGTAGAACTCCGTCAGCTGGCATCTCAGACGCCACTCTTCCGGATCCATCGAATTGGATTGCTTGTGAAGCTTCAGCATGGGGTGACCTCCGTATTGATCCGGCGCATGCCGCGCTGCGCGTGTTCCAAACCAACCTCGATCATGCGCTGCGTTTCGGGCATGCGCAGTCCGATTTTCGCAGCAAGTTCGATAACCGCGACGCCGATCGCATCTAATTCAAGCGGACGACCAGCGCGATGATCCTGCAGCATCGAGGTATGAAATGCACCGGCTTTGCGGCCCTTCGCGATCATTTCATCGAGGGTCATCGTCATGGTGACGCCATAGGCAGATGCGACGGCGCGCACCTCCTCGATGATTGTGCTGACAAACGACAGCAGTTTCGGATCGGTGAATTGCTCGATCAGCGTCGCACCGGTAATCACGGAAAGCGGGTTGGTTGCGAGGTTCAGCGCGAGTTTGGTCCAAACCTCGTCGCGGATTTGCGGCCGGACGCCCGTCTCGATGCCGCTGGCGGATAGTATTGCCGCCAATTCATGCGTTCGGGGTCTGGCCTCGCCCGATATCTCGCCAATCCATAATTGCTGCTCGCCCTTGGCGGAGATCATGCCGGCGGGTGTCATCTCCGCCTTCATGTAGACGACGCAACCGATAATCTGTTGAGGCGACAGGCAATCTTTTAGGGTGCCGTGGGGATCGACCGCCTTGACACTGTCGCCTGCAAACGTGCCGCCCGCACCTTGGAAATACCACCACGGCACACCGTTCAGCAGTGGCACGACCATCGTGTCCGGCCCGATCATCGGCGCCAGGCCGGGTAGCAGTGTCACCAGCTGATGCGCCTTGGCCGCGACGAAAATGACGTCCTGAATGCCAAAATCTGCGCGGTCGCTGACGGGAAGGCGGTGACGCACCGGCATCGCGCCATCCTGCGCAAAGACCAGCCCGTCAATCTGCAGATCATGAAGCCGCCGGCCGCGTGCAATCAGGCTGACATCATATCCAGAACCCGCAAGATAAGCCGCCACCGTTCCGCCGATAGCGCCGATTCCGGCAACGCAATAGCGCTCGATCATTTATCCTCCGCCATCGTCACACGGGATCACCCGCTTGCGTTACGGTACTCAAATAATCGTCATGGTTGGTTCTTATTTGGCTCACAAAGCATCGATCAGGCAGAACGCTGTTCTGATATTGATCTCACAGACAGAACGACCCCAGAATGACTTCGGCGTGTCAATTGCATGACCGCAGGCAACGATCGTCGGGGCGGGACAGTCTCATGGATAATTTTGATCTGGGCATTTTGGCCGCATTGGAGGCGGATGGGCGGCAGCCTTTCAGCGCGATCGCCGAGCAAGTGTCATTATCCAAAACGCCGTGCTGGGCGCGCGTGCAGATGCTGGAGCGATCGGGTGCGATCACCGGATATCGCGCGGTTATCGATCCAAGCGCGCTCGGCCTGAAACTGACGGCCTTTGTCGAAGTGCAGGTTGAGTTCGGTCGGCACGGCGACTTCGAGCACGCGGTGAACGCTCACCCAGCAGTGGTCGAGTGCTACACCACCGCAGGCCAGGCCGATTATCTGCTCCTGGTGATGACCAGTGATGTCGAGCGCCTGGACAGCCTGCTGCGCGACGAATTGTGCCACCTGCCCGGAGTCAGACGGTTTTCAACCACCGTCTGCCTGAAACGCATCAAGCATGACGGCGCACTGACCCGGGCCGCATCGCTGATCACCGCCCCCTCACCGACCAAACCAACCGACGCCAAGAAGGAGCCGCGCCATGCTGACCATTGAGGAATACACCAAACACGATGGTCTGGGCCTGGCCGCACTGGTCGAAGCGGGCGAGGTCAGCGCTGAGGAGTTGCTGCAAACGGCGCTGAAGGCGATCGAAGCGCTCAACCCGACGATCAACGCCGTTGCCCGGACCATACCGGATGGCGCTGCCGCGATCGCGGCAGGATTGCCCAAGGGCCCCTTTACCGGCGTGCCGTTTCTGACCAAGGAATTGATTCCGCATGCCAAGGGTGTGACCTGCGATTTCGGCTCCCGGCTGGCCGCCGGGCTGGTGGCGCCGAATGACAGCGAGTTGATGGCGCGGTTCCGGCGCGCAGGCTTTGTCCATTGCGGCACGACAAACTCGCCCGAGCTTGGCTATTCGCCGACGACGGAAAACAAAATCCGCGGACCGGTGCATAACCCCTGGGGGCTCGCCCATAGCGCCGGCGGATCAAGCGGCGGCGGTGCCGCATCCGTGTCTTCCGGCATGGTGCCGGTCGCGCATGCAAG
>CAIZEE010000076.1 GCA_903931835.1 uncultured Elstera sp. | reverse complement strand
GACATGACCAAAGTGAAGGTCGCAGCCCAGAATACGCTGGTTGAGAAGGCCAACTGGAAGCTGGTCATGGAGAATGCGCGCGAGTGCTATCACTGCGCATCCGGTCATCCGGAGCTGGCCCGGGTGTTCCCGGCCGAAGTGTCGGGCTATTTCTCCGACGAAGAGGGGCGGATGGAGCGCTTCACCGACCGGATGTTCAATTCCGGATTGGCCACAGGTCCGGTCGAGGGCGTCTGGTGGCAGGCGACCCGCTTCCCGTTGCGCGAAGGCTGCTTTACCATGACGCCGGATGGCAAGCCGATAGTCCGGCCGCTGATGAACAGCACCGATGACGGCAATATCGGGTCGCTGCGCTGGGCGCTGGAGCCGCACAGCTTCAGCCATGCGATGAGCGATTACATTTTTGCCTTCATGGCCTTTCCGGTGGCGCCGGACGAGACCATCGTCGTCTCCAAATGGCTTGTCCATGAGGACGCGGTCGAGGGTGTCGACTACGATGTCGAAGCGTTGACCAATCTGTGGAACGTGACCAATCTGCAGGATCGCGATCTCGCTGAAAACAATCAGCGCGGCGTGAATTCGATCGGTTATGAGCCTGGCCCCTATTCGGTCGAGGCCGAATCCCTGGTGAGGCGCTTCGTCGACTGGTACTGCCGGACAGCCAAAGACTTCGCCCGGAATCCGGCGTTCCGCTAGTCTTGGAGCCCCGCCAGCAAGCTGATCAGATACGCAGGCACGTCCTTCGGTTGGACGACGGCGGCACGGATCAGCCGATCGAACTGGCGAGCCAGCGCTTGCACGTGATGGGGTGCCGTGAGCACCAGATATCCCTGCCCGGTGTAAAATGCCGCGCGCAAGGGTCCGAAAATCGTGACCGGGGCGGAATAGACCTCCCGCTCGTCATACAAGAACCAGCGAAACGTTGGATACAGATCACGGCACAGATCGATCAAATGTTCGAGCTGGCGGCGTCGATCGGCAACGCTCAAGCCCCGCCAGGCCCCCTCGCCTGCGACGAATGTGGTGATCGCCTGGATCGAGTTGCTGGCTTCAAACTCGATTTCGGGCCGGCGCAGGTACGAGAAATGCGCGTGGACCGCTTCGATCGCGCTTCCAAGATCCGGATGAAGCGACCGGCCATATTCGAATTCGATGATCTCGTCGGTTTTCAGCAGATCGGGGAAGGTGACGGCGACGTGCCGGATCTTGTAACCCGCAGCCTCGCGGTGCCATTGCATCAGCCGACCGTCGATCGGGGATGCCGCGTCTGGCGCAATCTCCACCTGATCGACGACCGACGCTTGCTCAAAGGACGTTATGCCGAGCAGCCAGTCAAGCGACACCCCGCCGAGGCGCGCGATGTGCGCCAGAGTTTCGGCACGCGGCAGACGGTCCGTGGTCGGTGAGAGAATCTGCACGACGGTGGATCTGTCGACCTTCAGAGCGCTGGCGAATTGCGCTTGGCTGAGGCCGGAACGCCGAATGATTTCGGTCAGCCGCTCCCGCAAGACACTGGCCGTGACGCGCCGATCCATCGAAGCCGCCTCTTCAGGCGTGTCAAACCCCATATTGGTGTGTTTCCGCATCAGTACTAGTTACAATATACATCAGGTGGTTTTCAATCCCACATTGATGAGGCGCGCTTTTGGCCATACCGTCAATTCATCTTATTTGTATTCAACGCTGGCTAAAAAGAAATATCCCCGAGAATGCCTGGTACAAGCGCCTATGCCGGCCTGCCCATTACTGACGACGTCCGGTACCGTTTCGAATGGCCGACTTGGCTTCTTGCAGCCGTCATCTATGGCGGGTGGCTGGCGCTAACCTTTTGGGCGACCGCCCTGCCCTGGTGGCTGGTTTTACCGGCCGCCGCCTGGATCATGGCGTGGCACAACTCGCTGCAGCATGAGCTGATCCACAATCATCCTAGCCGGAAACTTTGGCTCAATTGCGCCATTGGGTTCCCGCCGCTCAGCCTGTGGATGCCGTTCCTTCGGTACCGCGAACTTCATCTGGCCCATCATCGCGATCACCTATTAACCGACCCTATCGAAGACCCCGAATCCTACTACCTGACCGAATCCGACTGGCAACAACAGGGGCTGATTTCGCGAGCGGTCGTGCGCTTCCTCAACACGGCGATCGGTCGGATTTTGCTTGGGCCGCTCTTCGCCAAATCACGTTTCCTGGTCAATGAAGGCAAGGCGCTGGTGACCGGGCCGCGCGATTACGGTTGGATCTGGGGCTTTCACGCACTCGGCGTCATTGGCGTCTTGTTCTGGGTCGAGGCGGTTTGTGGGCTGCCGTTCTGGCAGTATTTCTGCTTCTTCGTCTATCCCGGCCTCGCCCTGACTGCTCTCCGCTCCATGGCCGAACATCGGGCGGCACCAGACCCGGACCATCGCACCGCCATTGTCGAGCAGGCGCCAGTTCTCGGATTGCTGTTTCTCTATAATAACCTGCACGTCGTCCATCACTGCTATCCCAGATTGCCGTGGTATGCGATCCCGCAGCGTTATCGACGGAATCGAGACCTTTTTATCCGCCTAAACAATGGCTTGGTCTATCACGGTTACCGTGATGTGATCAGCCGCTATTGGCTCCGCGAACATCATGCGCCGGTCATCCCGTCGGATTGCGTGGCCGGGATCACGCCGATGCTTGTCGTTGACGGGCCGGACTTGATCTCTATCGGCTGCGACATCGCTCCAGACCTTTTGGCATGATACCGTCCCGGGGAAGTGCAACCTGCCCTACCCGGATGGAATAATGACGCAGCAGCCAGCCCCCCAATTATCGCCGTCTCCTGTCGAGGCGGAGGTCATGCGCATCAGGGGGCTGCTCCAGGCCGGGCAGCATTCGGTTGCGCTGTCGGCGGCACGAAACCTGTCGCAGAGCGTGCCGGAGAATCGCGACGTGCTGTACATGATTGCCGTTGCCGAGCGCTATCTGGGCCACCTGCCAGAGGCGCTGGCAACGCTCGACCGCCTCGAAACCCACCACCCGAACTATAGCCGCCTTTATCAGGAACGCGGCCACGCACTAGTGGCAGCCCGCCGGCCGGCCGAGGCGGTCGCCGCGTATTTGCGGGCGGTCCACATGAACCCCGCACTGCCGGCAAGCTGGAAGGCGCTGGTGCCCCTGCTCCGGGCCGCCGGCCAAACCGAGGATTCCGGGCTCGCGGCCCAGCATGTCGCAAAGCTCGCGCGCATGCCGGTTGCGGTCATCACGGCGTCCAGCATGTTCGCCGATGGAGAGGTGCACGAGGCAGAGCGGACGATACGCCAGTACCTGAAAAGCAATCCGCGAGATGTGGAGGCAATGCGGCTGCTGGCGCAGATCGGCATGAAGCTCGAAATCTACGAAGACGCAGAGTTTCTTCTGGAGAGCGTGCTGGAATTTGCGCCCGATTACCACTTGGCGCGCTACGAATACATCCGCGCGCTGCTGCAGCGCCATCGCCACGAGACAGCCTTGGCGCAGGCCCAAATCCTGCTCAAAATCGATCCCGAGGACCGGAACTATCGAGCGATCTATGCCACTGCGTGCGTGGCGCTGTCGCGGCACGAGGAGGCGCTTGACGTCTATCGTTCGCTGGTGACCGACGCGCCACAGGCGGCCGATTTGCATTTGTCGATCGCTCATACGCTAAAAACGATGGGACGGCAGGCAGAAGCTGTCGATGCTTATCGCCTGGCAGCGCAGGCAAGGCCGAGCTTCGGTGACGCCTATTGGAGCCTCGCCAATCTCAAGACCTACCGCTTCACCGAGGACGAGATCGAGCGGATGCGGACCGAGGAAGCGAGGCCGGATTTGGAGCCCGTGGATCGCTGGCATCTTTGCTTCGCCCTGGGCAAGGCGCTTGAGGATAGCGGCGCCTTTGCCGAATCCTTCCGCTACTATGACCGCGGCAATGAATTAAAGCGCGCCGAGAGCAGCTATCGCCCGGAACAGAGCGAGCGCAGCCTGGAGCAGCAGAAGGCGCGTTTCACGCCAGAGTTCCTGAGGGCACGACAGGGCGTCGGCAGTGCGGCACCCGATCCGATCTTTGTCCTTGGCCTGCCGCGTGCGGGCTCGACGCTGATCGAGCAGATTCTGGCCTCCCACTCGGCCATCGAAGGGACGCTGGAACTCTCCGACATCTCGCGGATGGCGCAGGAACTAATGGGCCGCGGGCATGACCATTCGACATCCCGCTATCCTGCCATTCTCGGCGATTTGACGCCTGCCCAGCTGCGCAGCTTAGGCGAGCGTTACCTCGCTGATACGCGGATCTATCGAAGCGGTAAGCCGTATTTCATCGACAAAAATCCGAATAATTTCTGGCATATCGGCTTTATCCATCTGATTTTGCCGAACGCCAAGATCATCGATGCAAGGCGCGAGGCGATGGCCTGCTGTTTCAGCAATTTCAAACAGCTCTTCGCGACCGGACAGGAATTCACTTACGGGCTCGACAACATCGCCCGCTATTACCGCGCCTATATCGACATGATGGCGCATTGGGACCGCGTGCTGCCGGGTAAGATCCTCAGGGTTCAGCACGAGGACGTGGTCGAAGATTTAGACGGGGCCGTGCGGCGGCTGCTTGATTTCTGCGGCGTGCCGTTTGAACCGCAATGCCTTGAATTCTATAAGACTGAGCGCAGCGTGCGCACCGCCAGTTCGGAGCAGGTGCGACGTCCGATCTTCAAGGACGGGCTCGACCAATGGCGGAATTACGAGCCCTGGCTTGGGCCCCTTAAGGAGACGCTGGAGGGGCGCAAAACTCAAGGCTGAGAGCCCTATATCCTGATGCGATAGCTTCATTCAATTTTTCTATGGCTTCACTAAACTTTTCCCTTGCCGGCATAAACAATCGACGTGTTACTTTAATGTATATACAGGCTTTTTCCCGAGGGGAAACGGGACGAAGCCGCGAGTAACGATCAGCGTAAGTACGACGACATTGCTCAGGGGATGCCACGAAAAGTGCGTCCTTAGACAAGCGCTGGAACTAGCGCAGAGTAGTGTCGCGTAGCGAGACATTTAACAAAGGGGGGCCTGCAATGTCGTCTAATCAGTGTGTCCGTCGTCCACTTCGCCGCCGCACTTATGTTGCAGCGCTCCTTTCAGGCGTGGCGGCATGTGCGATTGGGACTTCTCAAGCGTACGCTCAGCAAGCGGCCGATAACGGCGGCGTGCAAGAGATCGTCGTCACGGCGACGCATCGTTCCGAACGACTCCAGGACGTTCCGATCGCGGTGACGGCGCTGTCGGCCGAGACGTTGAGCGATCTAAACGTTTCGAATTTCGACGACCTGATCAAGACCCTGCCGGGCATCACCATCGCGGGCGGCGGCCCGAGCCAGTCCGAGATCTATATGCGCGGCTTGGCGCAGGGCGGGCGCGGCGGGCTTCAGGGCAGCGGCGTGACGACGCCTTTCCCCAATGTCGCGGTTTATCTCGATGAAGAATCAGAGCAGGTTCCCGGACGTAATCTTGACCTCTACGCCGCCGACCTCCAGCGCGTCGAAGTTCTCGAAGGTCCCCAGGGCACGCTGTTCGGTTCAGGCGCTGAAGCCGGCGTGCTGCGCTACATCACGAACAAGCCCGATCTCTACAAAACCGAGGCGATCTTCAACGCCACCGTTGCCGGCACCTCCCATGGCGATCCGAGCGGCGGCGGCGACGCCACACTCAACCTGCCGGTCATCCAGGGTACGGCAGCGTTGCGTCTCGTCATCTATGATGATCGGCGCGGCGGCTACATCAACAACGTTCCGGGCACCTTCACGCGCAGCAGCACGGATCTCGGCATCGGTTATGCACACTATACCAATGGCATTCCTGGCCCGGCGAACAGCCGAAACTCCGCCACTAACGCCAACATGACCGGCAGCGCCATCAATCCGCTGACCTATAAGGGTGGCCGTCTGGAGGGCGCATGGCGGTTCGACGACGATTGGGATGTGCTGCTGTCTGAATCCTATCAGCATATAGATGCCGAAGGCGTATTCTATGAGACGCCGATCGGGGTCGAGGGCAAGGGCCTGCCAGATCTTTCGGTGCAGCTGTTTAATCCGACCTACGACAAGGATAGCTTCGAAAATACGGCGCTGACGCTCAATGGTCGGATCGGAGATCTGAGCCTCGTCTATAACGGCTCTTACCTGATCCGCGATACCCATCAGCAGCAGGACTACACGAACTACGCGCGCGGCACCTATGGCGACTATTACCAGTGCCTTTCACCCACCCAGGCGGCGGCAGTCGGCGCCACGGCGGGCTGCTATTCTCCGAGCGCTGTCTGGCGCGAGAATGAACACGATACGCATCTGACGCAGGAATTGCGCCTGAAGACCCCCGATGACTGGCGCTTGCGGGCAATCGGCGGCATTTTCTATGAGAACTTCAAGGTCAACGCGACGACCGACTATGAATACAAGACCGCCCCCGGCTTCACGCTGATCGCACCGCCTGCCGGGACGGCCGCAAACAATCCGAACCTCCGCGACGCCAACGACTCCTTCCTGAATGACGTGTCGCGCAGCTACTCGCAAAGGGCAGCCTATCTATCGCTCGATTATGACATCCTGCCGAAGGAGCTGACGGTCACCGCAGCCGGCCGCTACTACGATTTCAGTAACGAGGAAGAGGGCAGCTATACCGGCAGCTTCGGCTGCTTTAATGCGGGTCCTGCTCCCTGTATCGGCAACCATCAGATCGTCAATGGTAAGAGCAATTATAAGGGTGCCATCGGTCGCTTCAACATCACGTGGAAGATCGACCCGGACGTGATGGTCTACTACACGTGGTCGCAAGGCTTCCGGCCGGGCGGCTTCAACCGTGGCACCGAGACCGTCAAGGGGGAGACCTTCTTCAAATACGCCCCGGACTCGCTTACCAATAACGAAATCGGCTTCAAGACCAGCTGGTTTAATCGCCGTCTGGTCGTCAACGGCGCGATCTACATGGAAGATTGGGACAACGTCCAAACGTCGATATTCAATCCCACCGACTACGGCGTCCTGACGTTTACGACCAACGGTCCGAACTTCAAGGTCTATGGCGCCGAGGTCCAGGCGACCGGGCGGGTAACCGATGCGTTTACCCTATTCGCCTCGGGCGAGTTGAACAGCAGCCAGCAGGAGAACGTGCCGACGCTGGCGGGTGACAATGGCTATGTGAACCCGAATCTGGTGTCGCCATGGGCGGCAGTCGGATCGACGCTGGCGCAGGCGCCCACTTTCAAGGGTAACTTGCGGGGTCGCTATGAATTCGAGTGGGGCGATTACACGCCGTTTGTGCAGGTCGGCGTGACCGCTGCGACCGCGACCCATTCGGGTATCGGCGCCCCCCAGGTCGGGACGAACGCGGTGTATAATGGGAATTTCAACGAGCAGGGCTATGCCACCGCCGACATCTCCGCCGGTTTCAGCATGGGTGCGATGACCTTCACCGCCTTCTGCGACAACTTCACCGATACCCGTGTGCAGGAGTTCATAACTGAGTCCCAACTGATCCGCGCGGTCTATATCGATCGTCCGCTGACCGCCGGTATCCGTCTGAAATACGACTTCACCCCCTAGGAAGCATTGGCGTCTTTCGAGGGACTGACACGTGTCGGGCGACGCGCCTAATCCTGACCTTCAGCGCATCGCCATCTTGCCGATGTATGATTTTGAGGATTTGCGCGCCGCCCATGACCGGTTATGGGCGGCGATCGCAGCGCGCCTCCGGACACAGATATCCGGATTCGTTCCAGAAGAATTGACGCGAGAGACAGCACTCCTCCCGGCTTGGCGGGATTCCGGTCTTCTTCTCGGGCAGACCTGCAGCTATCCGCTGGTGACGGCCTTAAACCAGACGGTTCGACTGGTTTTGACCCCGATTTATATGGCACCGGGCTGCGACGGCGCCTGGCATCGCAGTGCCGTTATCGTCCGCGCCGACGATGATGTCGCAGATCTAGAAGGGCTGCGCGGCCGGCGCTGCGCCTTGAACGGCTGGGACAGCAATACCGGCATGAACCTTCTGCGCGCGATGATCGCCCCGATTGCGCGAAGCGGACGTTTTTTCGGCGAGATCATCGTCAGCGGAAGCCATCATCGAAGCCTTGGCATGGTAGCAGCGGGCGAGGCCGATGTCGCAGCGATTGATTGTGTCACGCTCGCTCTGCTGACCCGGATAGATCCGGCGTTGAGGGCCAAAATCCGCGTCCTCGACTGGACCCAACCGTCCCCGGGATTGCCGATGATCACCTCGGCGATGAACGACGACGCGACGCTCGAAGCGCTACGAGGAGCGGTGATCGGGGCGTTTCAAGATCCAGAGCTTGCCGAGACTCGCAGCACCCTCCTGATCGCCGGTTATGAGATGCTCGCCTATGAGGCCTATCGCACCGTCGCTCGGCTCGAAACCGTGGCGAGCGAACATGGCTACCCTGATCTCGCCTAGGGGTCTGATCGGTTCAGATTGAAGCCCCTTGCCGGTACTGGACGATTAGGCGTTACGCTTCCGTCACTGATTTCTGTGCCGGCAAAACGCTGTTCAGGGCCCGCACAAGATCGGCCGGCTGACACGGCTTTTGCAAACAAAGCGCTCCTTGGAAGGCGCTATGTTGTTGGTCGGACGAATACCCGGAGATGACGATAAACGGTGAGCCGCGAGCTCGTAACGCCGTCGCTGCGGGAGCAGCGCTCACACCCGCCAAATTGGCATCAAGGACGACCGCGTCGAAGTCCCCGTTATTAATGAGCGCCAGTGCCGTTTCTAATCTTCCCGCCACGCCCGCGATCTCAAAACCGGTTTCCAGCAGGTACTCTTCGAGGGCGAATGCCAGTATCGGCTCGTCCTCAATCAGAAGGATACGTACCGGCAGCGCGTTGCCGAGCATTGCCTTGTCGGGGGTCATCTACGTCACCGCCTGGGTTAGGGTCAATGTGCCCTCGGTCGGCGCGCTCAGGTTCCACGAAAAGCCTTTTTCTTGGTAATTGATCTGGGCTACGCCCTGCACCGCCGCCTCTGCCATGCGCCCGATGACGATCTGGCCGAAGCCTTTGCGGGCGGGCGGGGCCACTTTCGGGCCGCCCTCCTCCAGCCAAGACATTGAAAATAAAGGCTTCGCGTCTGCGATGACTTGCCAGCCGATATGCACGCGCCCGGCGCTATTTGACAGCGCGCCGTACTTGGCGGCGTTGGTCGCGAGTTCATGAAGCGCCATGCCGATGCCCTGGGCAGCCTCCGGCGTCAGCCGCACCGACGGGCCATCGAGCAGAACACGCGTGCCGATGAGTTCTTTAAAATGTGCCAGCTGAGCCTGCACAAGATCCGACACCTCGACGCCGAGCCATTGGTTCTCAACCAGAAGATCCTGGCCAGCGGCGAGCCCGCGGATGCGGTCGGAGAGGCGGGCGGCGAAGGTCTCCGGGTCGCCGTGCTTCACGGTTTGCTGGGCTACGGCCTGGACCACGGCAAGCAAGTTCTTCGCCCGATGATTGACCTCGGCAATCAACAGCTTCACGTGCTCTTCGGATTGCTTACGCTCCGTGATGTCGCGGATGTTGCATTGGATAACGGGACGGTCGTTCTCATCATAAAGATTGGCCACGACCTCGACTTCGTTATGTCTGCCATCCTGACTTTCAAGCGGCAGGTTGTCGTAGCGGACTCGCTTGCCCCGTTTCAGTTGCCGCATCATTTCCTGGCTCGCCGCTTCGTCTTTCAGCAAGCCGATTTCGAATAGTTCCCTGCCGACCAACTGGCTATGGGAGTAGCCTAGCATCGCTGTCATGAAGGGATTGGCGTCGATGATTTTGCGTGTTTCCGGGTCGATGATGAGGACACCGTCATGAGCCGTTTCAAACAGGCGGCGATAGCGTATTTCCGAAACCAGTACCTTGGCCTCATGTTGCTTGCGCTCTGTTACGTCGCGGATGACTGAGAGTCGGCCGGTCGGCTCTCCGGAAATCGCGCGCAGCACCGTAATGCCAGACTCAACGTTCATTTCACGACCATCATTGCGAACATGAACGTTTTCGCCGCGCCATTCGCCCTTCTCGCGCAGAGTGATCTTTGCGGCGGCCTTGTCTTCGGGGTGCAACCATTTGCATTGATAGATCGTCGACAACGTTCTCCCGAGCGCTTCAGAAGCGTCGAAACCGTAAAGCCGCCCGGCTGCCGGGTTGAGATAGATGACGCGTTCTTCGTTATCGACGGCGATCACCGCGTCGCTGACCTGGGCCAGCATCTCGCCCCGTAACCGATTTGTTTCGGCGTCTTGCCCCTGCAAAGTGTAGAGCTGCGGGCCGCCCGGAGTTTGGACGACAAAGGCATCAATTTCGCCACGACGAAGCGCGCGAAGCATCGCCTCTGCCTCCTCCAATCGCACTAAAAGATCGCTATTCTCGTCAGGCGGAATCGATTGAGGGGCGTTTTTCGTATGCATGCCCGTCAGCGTTTTCTCGGCGACGCTGCCGCAGTGGCGACCGAACGAAGATCGAGGCCGATCAGGAGGCGGTCCGTCTGCGACATGTCGCCGATGAACCGTCGAAGGGGCAGCGGCAGCTTTTTAATCAGCGTCGGTGCGGCGATGATCTGTTCGCCTTCCGCCAGCGACGGCTGCTGGGAGATATCCACGACTTCGAGGTCGTATCGTCCTTCCAGATGTTCTTCGCAAATCTTGCGAATATTCGAGATCGCTCGGTTGGAATGCGAGGTGGAACCCGTAACGTATAGGCGCAGAACATAGCGCGAGGTCGGATGCGCGGCTGCAGCGGCCTCTATCGCATAAAGCTCAGTTGGGGATAGGACGGGCCTTTTCATCGGGCGTTAATTCCTTACCGGCTGGATGTCGAGGCCAACAAGCACGCGTTCTTCATCGGAAAGATCGCCGATAATTTTCTTGATCGGCTCAGGCAGACGGCGCACCAGCGTGGGCACGGCGATGATCTGGTCGCCGGCAGCAAGTTGCGGCGTCTTCGTCAAGTCGATGACCTCAATACAATATTGCCCCTCAAGGTAGGTCGCGCAGATGCGCTGCAGATTGGCAAACGCAGCGAGCGATTTGGCCGTCTGGCCAGCAACGTAGAGGCGCAGTTCAAAGGTCGGCACGGCGTCTGGCGTCCGGGGCGATTTAGGCGTCTCGACACTGCTCATCATCGCGGTTTCTTGTGGCCATTGGCCCGGTTGGCGCCGCCCCGCCGTTTCGCCATCGCATCGGTGTTCTGGTGCGTCGTTTTTTCCTGCAAGGTCTCCTGCGCGATGACGAAATGCACCTCCGCAGTCTCGGCGTCCGCCTCGGCTTGCAACGCGGCAATGTGCGCTTCGATGGTCTTCCGCTTGCTGGCCAGCTGCCGTAATTTGCGCTGGTGGTCCTCACTGCGCAGCGTAAGGCTATCGCGTTCGCGCGCTTCCTGTGCAACGCGGGCCGTGCCGGTCAGCACGCGGTCGCCGCCCAAATAGACATCGACCAGATCGATTCCCTTGTCGCTCAAGACAAACTCGCGCACCTGATTTGAGTGCGACATGCCGCGCGACTTGCAGACAAAGATCGTGCGGTTGCACTCCCCCGACAGCTCGACATTGCGCAAAAGCAGCCAGGTATCCATGAGCGAGGACACATAGAGCTGCGAATTCTCGCGCGCCGACGCCGCGTCCCCGTCGCCGGTCAGGTTGGTAAATACCGCCGTGATCTGCTCCTTCTTCAAGAAATCAATCAGGCGCATAAGCGTCGGCTTAACCTCGGTATCGTCGTGGGACAGGCTGAGATTGCTGATCGGGTCAACGGCAACCACGGTCGGGCGAAACGTCCGAACCAGGTCGTGCATCATCACAAGATGCTGCTCCAGCCCCTGCAGCGTCGGCCGGGAGGAGTGAATTTCGAGCAGCCCCTTCTTAATCCACGGGGCAAGATCAATGCCGATCGAGCGCATATTCCGCACGATCTGGGCATTGGATTCCTCATAGGCGAAATACAACGCCCGCTCGCCCCGCGCACAGGCGCTTTCGACCAGCTTGGCTGCAATGCTGCTCTTGCCCGTCCCCGGAGCGCCGGAAACAAGCACGCTGCTGCCCCGAAAAATACCCTTGCCCCCCAACATATCGTCGAGGCGCGCAATGCCGGTCGGCATGCGCTGCACAGAGACTTGGTGATCAAGCTGCAGCGAGGTGATCGGCAGCACCGAAAAACCGTGCGCGCCAATGAGGAACGGGTACTCATTCGTGCCGTGGGCGGTTCCGCGATATTTCAGCACGCGCAGCCGACGAGTGGATATCTGGTCCTGTATCCGCTGGTCGAGAATGATCACACAGTCGGCGACATATTCCTCAAGCCCGTAACGGGTGATCGCATTGCCATCGCCCTTCTCCCCGGTGATGACCGCCGTCATGCCGCGATCCTTCAGCCAACGGAAAAGGCGACGCAGTTCCGACCGCAGCACGCCGTGATTGGGCAACCCGGCAAACAGCGCCTCGATCGTATCGAGCACGACGCGTTTCGCACCGATGGAATCGATCGCATGGCCTAGGCGGATGAACAGGCCCTCGAGATCATATTCGCCAGTCTCCTCAATCTCACTCCGCTCGATATGGACATAGTCCAGGACAATCTTTTTCTGCGCGACGAGCGTCTTCAGATCGAAGCCGAGCGAACGAACGTTGGCGGTGAGTTCGTCTGCACTCTCCTCGAACATCATGAATACGCCAGGTTCATTGAACTCAGTCGCCCCGCGTACGAGGAATTCCATTGCGAGCATCGTCTTGCCGCAGCCGGCTGTGCCGCAGACAAGCGTCGGCCGCCCGGCGGGAAGGCCACCGCCTGTAATTTCATCGAGCCCCGCAATTCCTGTCGGTGCCTTGGATAGCGTGGGAAGACTTTCCGCCGTCGCTTGCCTCATTGGCCGCCGCCGCTCGATCGAACGGCTGGCAGCGGCGCTACCTTATCCGCCAGTCCCGGTGAAACGCCGTGGAGCCGCCAGATATGCTTGGGTTGTATGAAATTCACGATAAATCCTGGGTGACCGATTCCTATCTGCGATCCTTTACTCGACTACCGGGCCCGGAGCGAGCCCCGGAATCTACCTACAGATCGCTGGAGGACGACACGATCTGCTGAGCCAGCCCCATAGAACGCGAACGAGCAGCATCAGTGATCGGGCAATAATGCGTTGCTAGAACGGCCGGACCGGCGACAGCCCCCGCGTTATCCAACCCACGGTGGGTACATTCCGACTCTGACGGGCGCCCCGCCTCCTCGGTAGGGTCCCGATCGATGACAGACCGTCCCGGACGACACACATCGATGTCGAGGGGGCGGTGGATCGGCCATCGACATCTTTTAAAAAGGAACCCCGCCATGACTTCGCAGCTCGGCGCCAGCGCCGTTTCCGAACATATGCTCGACGAGCACCGGCCGGATCGCAAGATTGTGGATGCGCCGAAATCGGTCGCGAAAGAGCCAAGTTCGGCCAGTGTCAGTCATAAGGGAGCAGGCGAAAACGCAGCCACCCAGGCCTACACAGTCGGCAGTTATCTCGCCGCCCGCCTGGTGCAGATTGGCCTGAAGCATCACTTCACGGTCGCTGGCGATTATACCCTCGTCCTCCTCGATCAGCTTCTGACCAACAAGGAGATGACTCAGGTCTATTGCTCGAACGAATTGAATTGCGGCTTCAGCGCTGAGGGTTATGCCCGCGCGCACGGGGTCGGCGCAGCCGTTGTCACGTTCAGCGTGGGCGCTCTCTCCGCCTTCGACGCGCTGGGTGGCGCCTATGCCGAAAACCTGCCGGTGATCTTGATATCGGGCGCGCCTAACAGCAATGACCGAGGGTCCGACCACCTGCTGCATCACACGCTCGGCACGCACGACTTTACTTATCAGATTGAGATGGCGCGGAAGATAACCTGCGCCGCCGTATCGATCACCTCGGCCGCCGAGGCGCCGGCCAAGATCGATTACGCGATCCGAACCGCCCTGCGCGAGAGCAAGCCCGCTTACATCGAAATTGCCTGCAACATCTCAGCCGCTGCATGCGCGGCACCTGGGCCAATCGGCGCATTGATCGCCGAGGAACCGAGTGATGCGGATTCCCTGAAACGGGCAGTCACCGCCGCGAGCGCCTTCCTGAAAGGCAAAAAGAAGCCCGTCTTGCTGATTGGCAGCAAGCTGCGCGCCGCCGGTGCTGAGGCTCAGGCAATCCAGTTGGCCGAGGCTTTGGGCTGCTCGGTCGCGGTCATGGCAGCGGCCAAGAGCTTTTTCCCGGAAGATCACCCGCAATTTGTCGGCATCTATTGGGGCGAAATCAGCGCCCCCGGCGCGCAGGCCATCGTCGATTGGTCGGATGGGATCGTCTGTATAGGCACGTTATTCAACGACTACTCGACCGTCGGCTGGACCGCACAACCGAGCGGACCGTCGGTCATGACAGTGGACATGGACCGCGTTACGGTCGATGGCGAGCAGTTCGGCCGGGTGCATCTGCGCGACTTCCTGTCGGGTCTGGCCGCAAAAGTCGAGCCACGACCGGCGACGATGGTCGAATTCGCCCGCATTCAACCGGCAAAGCTGCTGGAGCATGCGGCCGCGCCAAACGTCAAACTCATGCGTGCGGAACTGGTCAGACAAATCCGGCCTCTGGTCACCGACAAGACGACCATCATCGCCGAAACCGGTGATTCCTGGTTCAACGGCGTCGATCTAGCGCTTCCCCGCGGGGCCAGGTTCGAGGTGGAGATGCAATGGGGGCATATTGGCTGGTCGGTACCAGCCGCTTTCGGCTATGCCGTCGCAGCACCGGAGCGCCAGGTGATCGCCCTGATCGGTGATGGCGCGTTCCAGCTGACCGCGCAAGAGGTCGCACAGATGATCCGGCTGGAGCTGCCCGTGATCATCTTCCTGATGAACAATCACGGCTACACGATCGAAGTCGAGATCCATGACGGCCCCTACAACAACGTCAAGAACTGGGACTACGCGGGGCTGATGCAGGTCTTCAACGCCGAAGACGGCCACGGCATCGGCCTGAAGGTGACCAATGGCGGCGAATTGGCTGCGGCGATCAAAGTGGCGCTCGGCAATCGCAAGGGGCCGACGCTGATCGAATGTATCATCGACCGCGACGATTGCACGGCGGCGCTGATTTCCTGGGGCCATTTGGTAGCGCAAGCCAATGGCCGCCCGCCCAAAGCCGCTTAAAGGAGCCAGCAGCCATGCCCGATCTTCCCGCGATCATCCGCCCCACCCCCACCATCGCCGAGGCGGGCCCGCCCCGCGATCTGAAGCCCATGTTCTTCGTGGCGTGGTTACTCTGCGCCGTCTTCTATTTCTTCCAATACGCCGTTCGTTCGGCCCCCGGTGTGATGCAGCAGGAACTGACCAAGGCCTGGGGCGGCAATCATATCGGCGCAATGATTTCGGCCTACTATGTCGCTTACGCCGTCATGGCATTGGTCGCGGGCGTGCTGCTCGATCGTTACGGTGCCAGGCGAACCATTCCCTACGGCATTGCCGTGGTTGGATTGGGCTGCCTGATCTTTGCCCAAGGTGGCGAGGCAGCCGGCATGATCGGATTCGTGATGCAGGCGATCGGCGCCATCTTCGCGTTTATCGGCTCGTCCTATGTCGCCGCCCGTTATCTGCCAGCGCGCATGCTGGCGATGTTCATCGGCTTTACCCAATGTCTGGGTATGGCCGGGGCTGCGTTCGGGTCAAAGCCAGTTCAAATGGCGATCGATCCGGCGGGCGAGTTTCAGATCGCGTGGCAGATGGTCTGGATTGCTTTCGCCGGGGTCGGCCTTGTGCTGGCCATCATTACCTGGGTGATTATGCCGAGCGAGCAGGGCGACAGCCCCAGCCACCATGGTCGACTATCCATTTCCGCTTTGTTGAAGCCGTTCAAGATCGTCTTCGGCAATGTCCAAAGCTGGATCGCCGGTATCGTCGGCGGTTTGCTGTTCCTGCCCACGACAATCGGCGCCCTGGTCTGGGCGACCTCGTTTCTTCATGCCGGAGAGAACATGTCGATGGCTGACGCGGCGTCGGAGGCGTCTATGGTGCCGATCGGCTGGGTCATCGGTTGCCCGTTGTTGGGTTACCTCT
>CAIZEE010000075.1 GCA_903931835.1 uncultured Elstera sp. | reverse complement strand
GGGCCTGCTGCCGCTCGCCCTTGGCATCAATGAACCGGGTCGAGAGATCGAGGGGCCGATGGCGGTGGTCATTCTGGGCGGGTTGTTCACCTCCATGGCATTGACCCTCGCCATCCTGCCGAGACTTGCTCTACGCTATGGCCGGTTTGAGACGCGAGAGGACGTGTTCGCCTAAAAGCGGGGGGATTTAGCGCATGTTCGACTGGTTCCGGGGATTAGATCGTGACGGGCGCCGCACCTTTTGGGCCTGTGCCGCCGGCTACGGCCTCGACGGCATGGACGTGCAGATCTATTCCTTCGTCGTGCCCGTCCTGATCGCCGCCTGGGGGATTACCAAGCCGGAGGCAGGACAGCTCGGCTCCGTCGCGCTGCTGATGTCGGCGATCGGCGGCTGGCTGGCGGGGCTGGTGGCCGATCGGATCGGTCGCGTCAAAGCCTTGCAGATCACCATCGTCTGGTTCGCCGTCTTCACCTTCCTGTCCGGCCTGACCAGCAATTACACCGAGCTTTTGATCGCACGCGGGCTTCAGGGCCTGGGCTTCGGCGGCGAATGGGCCTGTGGTGCCGTGCTGATGGGCGAGGTGATCTTAGGAAAACATCGCGGCAAGGCGGTGGGCTTCGTGCAAAGTTCCTGGTCGTTCGGCTGGGCGATCGCGCTGATCGTGTCGACCGTGTTCCTGTCGCAATTGCCCGAAGCCTATGCCTGGCGATGCGTCTTCTTCGTCGGAATCCTCCCGGGCTTCGCCGTGTTCTTCATCCGGCGGGCGGTGCCCGAGTCCAAGATCTATGTGACAGCCGCCGCCAGGCCGCCGATCTGGGCGATTTTCCAGCCGCGTTTCATCACCATCACCTTGCGCGGCTGCTTGCTGGCGCTGGGTGCCCAGGGCGGCTATTACGCGATCTTCGTCTGGCTGCCGACCTTCCTGCGTACCGAGCGCCATGTCTCGGTGATCGGCAGCTTCAATTATATCGCGGTCATCATCGTCGGATCGTTCTGCGGCTATATCACCAGCGCCTATCTGAATGACGGGATCGGCCGGCGAAAGACCTTCTTCGTATTCGCCATCGGCTCGCTGGCGATCGTGCTGAGCTATACGCAGATTACGATTTCAAACGATCTGATGATGGTGCTGGGCTTCCCGCTCGGCTTCTTTGCATCCGGCATTTTCAGCGGCATGGGATCGCTGTTCACCGAGCTTTACCCGACGGAGCTGCGCGGATCGGGCCAGGGTTTCTGCTATAATTCCGGCCGCGGCGTCGCCGCTGCCTTTCCGGCGCTGGTCGGCTGGGCGTCCACCACCATGCCGCTTGGTGAGGCGATCGGCATCCTCGCCGGCACGGCTTACGGCCTGGTGATCCTGGCGGCCCTGATGCTGCCGGAAACGCGGGGTCGGGAACTGCAAAGCCTGACGCCCGCGCCGGGCGCCTGATACGACGGCAATCGTCCGCTCAAAGCCCCGCCCAACGCGGCACAGAGGCGAGATGGACGACTGAAATCTATTCCCCCGGCACCGTCAGTTGCTGGCCGTACCAGCGCCATCGGCCGCTGGCGGTGGGCTGGGTGCAGTTCATGCGGATGCGGCCGGTCGGCATGTCCTGGGTCAGTTGCAGATCAACATGGCGATCGGCGTTGATCACGGTCGGTACGCGGCCGACGCCGCCGATGAAACAAGCGAGCGTCGACAGATCGCCCATCATCGGGTCGACGGTGAAGCTGATCGCCGGCGGGGTTTCGTCGATAATCATGTCTTCGGGCTCGAAATTGCTCACGATCAGCGGCAGCGCCTGCACCGCCGTGCGGAAGCGCTCCATGCCGCCATAGGTGTCGCTCAGGGAGAACCGGGGCAGGGACATCTGGTCGTGTCGGCTATGCGCGACGCCCGATTGCTGGCCGAAAGCAGCGGCAAAGCCGCTGGTCTTGACCAGTTGCTCAAGTGCGGGGGAGAACTCGCCATAGGGATAGGCGAACAGGGTCGGCACCTCGCCCAATTCGGTCTTGAACCGGTCGTTGGCGCGGACGATCTGGCCGAGATTATAGGCGCGATCCTCCTCGACCATATGCGGATGCGATGCGGTCAGGCTGCCAATGGTGACGCCGGCGCGGTGCAGCTCGCGGATTTGCGCCCAGCTCATGGTATCGCCGCGGCCGCGATCGACCGAATCGGTGGCGACGAACAGGGTGAACGGGAACCCGGCCGCTTTCAGGCGCGGCCATGCTTCGGTATAGGTTGACAGATAAGCCTCATCGACCGTGATGCCGACGGTGTTTTCCGGCAATTTCCGCTTGGCCGCCAAGGCTGCCACAATCGCCGGCACCGGTAGAACCTGATAGCCGCCATCCTTTAATTCCTGCAGATGCGCCTCGAACTGCTCGATGCGGATACTGGCGTTCGGATAGGCGTCCTCGCCGAACCGGCTATACATCAGGATGACAGCGCGCGTGACCGTGTTGTCGCTCGCATCCTGTGCCGATACCGGCGTCAGCCACAACGAGGCCGCCAGCACGGCCAGGAACGGGGTCAATCGATAGAACACGGGCTTTGCCAATTTTACTCGGTCATCAAGCCTGTGGGCAGCGTTTCGTCGCCGACCAAGGGATAGGAGCGCGCATTGAACAATTGATAATGCCACCATTCGTTTTTGTAAAAATCCCACCCGGCCGCACTCATCAAACCGAGCAACAGCAAGCGGTTGCGCTGGGCTTCCACCGGAATATCGAGCGAGGCGTGATGGGCGTTTGCCGAGAAATCGTCAAACCCGGTGCCCATATCGAGCTCGGCGCCGGTTGCATCGATCAGCGTCAGGTCGATCGCGACGCCGCGCGTATGCGGCGAGCCCTTGCGCGGATCTGCGACGAAATCGGGATTGGGCGCCGCATCCCATAATTTCCATTGTGCTGCTTCCGGCCGATAGGCGTCGAAGATTTTCAGGCGCAGGCCAAGCGGGGCTGCCAACCGGATCGCGCGGCCAAGGGCTGCTGCCGCATCTTCATGTAAATAGGCGAGCGGTCGGCGATAAATCGGAATGCCGGTAATGTTGGCTGCTGTTGCATAAGCGATTTGCAATACGACATTGTGGTGTTCGGGCGTGATTTCGATCAAATTCATTTGTCTGTCATTCCGTATCGCTTAAGCGAAGTTCGGCAGAGGTTGGACGTTCTATCATGTTTTCGCGGCACCTCCGCACCATCCTTGCGTTTGATACCAGTGCCGGTGCGGTGTCTGCAGCGGTGTTGCGCGACGGTCACATTCTGGCCGAGCTGCAGGAGCCAGTGCTGCGCGGCCATGGCGAAGTCATCATGGGGCTGTTGAAATCGGCGGTGGGGCGAGCCGGAATCGGCTTTACCGATCTGGATGCGATCGTCGTGACCGAGGGACCGGGTTCGTTCACCGGTATTCGCGTCGGCCTGGCGGCAGCGCGCGGTCTTGGCCTCGCCCTTGGCATTCCGGTGCAGGGCGTCAGTACGCTGTTGGTTCACGCGGCATCGGTCGCAGATGCGGCGCTGAAGGCGGATGCGTCGATCATGGTCGTTATCGAGTCCAAGCGCGCCGATTTGTATGTCCAGCATTTTGCATCGGATCTGACGCAGCTAGGCGAACCCCATCTGGTTGCGGTCGGTGATCTTGGCGGCGAGATCGGGCATGGATCCGTCATCGTCACTGGCGATGCCGCCCATCTCGTCCAGCCGGTGCCGTATGCGGCGACCGTGTTGCCGATGGCTACGCCCGCAATTGCGGTGGTGGTAAGACTTGCCTCCGCCATCGACCACGCCGTGCCAGCGGCGCCGCTTTATATCCGGGCGCCAGATGCGGCCCGGCCGATTGCGGGGGGCAGGCTGCGGTGACCGGTGGCCCGGGCTCTGTCCCCGTGCCGGCGACGATCCTGATCGATCAGGTCGGGCTGCCGCACGTCCCCGTTTTGGCGACGCTTCATGCGCAATGCTTCCAGCTTGGCTGGACGGAAGCGTCGTTCGTCCAATCCATGGCCCAGCCAAACGTAGTCGCCTGGCTCGCTTTGCTCGAACCCGATCGTGAACCTGTCGGCTTCATGGTCGTGCGCGTGGTTGAGGATGAGGCCGAAATATTGACGCTGGGCGTGTTGCGTAGTCACCGCCGACGGGGCATTGCGCGCCAGTTGCTGGCGCAGGCCACCGCCCGGGCTTCCAGTGCCTCTGCCGTCGCCCTGTTTTTGGAGGTTGCCGAGGGCAACGAGCCCGCCCGCGGACTTTATCGCAAGGCCGGATTCCACGCGGTCGGCCGGCGCGCCAATTACTACCCGTCGCCCGATGGCTCCTCAGAGGCGGCGATCGTCATGCGGCGCGATTTGCGCGCGTGATTGCTTGAAACTGATTATATAGGAATTATTACTTATCGGATCGCCTGTCGGGCGGCACGCTGCGGCGGGCGTTATCTGACGCAACTCTGTGCGTCGTCGGTGAGCGCTCTCACGCCTGTCCGTTTGCCTCGAGAAATGCCGGTTACTAGCCGGTTTTTACGATGATCAGGCGGTGCTTTCCCCCAACATCGCCGACTTCGACAGGGGTGAACTCCTCGATGGCGATGCCCTGCTCGGCGAGCGATGACGGCACGTTGTTCAACGCCTCTCCGGGCCCAATCACAATCATTGCGAGCTGGCCTGGAGTCATCGCGTCAAGTAGAACTTTGATCCGAACAAACGTCATAGGACAAAGCTCTTCGCTAACGTCTAGATAGAAGTCGTGCTTCAGATCAGAAACCGTCATCGCCATAGCTCTTTTAGGGTGACTTAACGCTTGAGTAAGGATATTTTGTAAGCTGAATACTGTTTACGAGGAGCATATGTCGTTATGGACTCATCTTCATCCGAGTTGCCGCAGCTTGCCGCACAAATCGTAGCGGCATATCTGTCGAAGAATCCGCTGCCCATCGACGAACTGCCTCGGATCATTCGTGAGGTCTATTCTGCTCTAAGTAACGTTGGTGGCACCGAATTGCCAGTAGCCGACCGGCCGCAGCCGGCGGTTCCCATCAAGCGGTCGATCACGCCCGATTATTTGATCTGCCTCGAAGACGGCAAGAAGTTGAAGATGCTGAAACGCCATCTGCGCACCGCCTTCGACATGACGCCGGAGGAATATCGCGAACGCTGGGAATTGCCGCCCGACTATCCAATGGTCGCTCCGAACTATGCCAATCAGCGTAGTAACCTCGCCAAGCATATCGGTCTTGGCACCCGCGCCCGCCGCCGCCGCGCCGCCCCCTGATCGGTCTCCTGCCTGATAGCGGTCGCATCCAGGGGTGCGACTGCGAAAGGCGATAGGACGGGGGGACGCTTTAGGCTATCATCGGGTCGGTCTTCATCGGTAGCCAACACTTGAGCATTGATCTTACTCCTTCTCGCCTTGAGCTGCTGTGCCTCAAGCGTGGCCTCAAGATGACCGAACAGCGGCGCGTCATTGCCCGCGTGCTATCGGATTCCTCGGATCATCCAGACGTCGAACTGGTCTATCGCCGGGCGTCGGAACTCGATCATCGGATCAGCATTGCGACGGTCTATCGCACGGTTCGCCTGTTTGAGGAGGCGAGCATTCTCGAGCGCCATGATTTCGGCGATGGCCGCGCGCGCTACGAAGAAATTCCAGCCGAACATCACGACCACCTGATTGATCTCGAATCGGGGCGGGTCATCGAATTCCAGGATGCCGAGATCGAGGCGCTGCAACAGCGAATCGCGGAACGGCTCGGTTACAAACTGGTTGACCATCGGCTAGAGCTTTATGCCCGACCGATCGAAAAACCGGATAACGCAAAACCGGACGGCACCGAATAGGAATGGGGAATCCAATGCAGAACGGCATGCACCATCTCAATCTCCAGGCCGCTAAATCGGCCCCCTTCGTCATGGCGCAGACCGAGCCCCTGATCGGCGAACTTCGCGTCGGCGATCTGGAAGTGCGACTTGCCTGCACGCCAGAGGAAGTCGATGCCGCGCAAGCGTTGCGGTACCAGATTTTCTATGAGGAGATGGCCGCCCAACCGAGCGCTGACACTCTGGCGACCCAGCGCGACATCGATATCTACGATGCGGTCTGCGATCACTTGCTGGTGCTTGACCACTCCAAGGGTCCGGGTGCTTCGGCGGTGGTCGGCACGTATCGGCTGATCCGGCGCGAGGCAGCCGACAAGGTCGGCGATTTCTACACCGCGTCGGAATTCGATATTTCGGCGCTGCTTGCCTATCCTGGCAAGTTGCTGGAACTCGGTAGGTCCTGCGTTGACGTCAATCATCGCAATCGCCCGACCATGAACCTGTTATGGCGCGGCATCGCGACCTACGTCCTGCAGCATGACATCGCCGTGATGTTCGGCTGCGCCAGCCTGCCGGGCATCGAGCCCAAGGCGCTGGCGACACCGCTCTCCTATCTCTACTACCACCATCTGGCGCCGCCGGCGGTGCGTACTAAGGCCCTGCCCAGCCGATATGTCGATATGCGGCTGCTGGCGCCGGGCGATGTCGATCCAAGGCAAGGCCTGGCCGAATTGCCGCCGCTGGTAAAGGGGTATCTTAGGCTCGGCGGCTTTATTGGCGACGGTGCGGTGATCGACGAACAGTTCAATACGACCGACGTCTGCATCATCGTCAAAACCGATTTGATCACCGACAAATACCTGCAGCACTACACCCGCAAAAGCAGCGAGTCCTGACCGCTTAGCAGCCGGGCTCACTGTTAACCAGCCGCTATGGTAAGCGCTCCTTTGACCAGCCTGTGGAAGCTGCTGGTCTATCTCACCTTCACACTCTGCCTGCTGCCAGCGCAGGTGATAGCGCTCAGGCTCAGGCCCGATTGGTCACGTCGCCTGCCGGTTTTTTATCACCGCGTCTGCACGCGCATCCTTGGGTTCCACGTCACGGTCGAGGGTCAGCCATCCAGCGCCCGTCCCACCCTTTTCGTCGCCAACCATTCCTCTTATCTCGACATCACGCTACTGGGTTCGGTGCTCGAAGCGTCGTTCATCGCGAAGTCGGAGGTGGCGACATGGCCGGTCTACGGGTTACTGGCGCGGCTGCAAAACACGGTCTTTGTCGAACGCAACCGGGCACGCGTTGCAGGACAGCGTGACACCATCGCCGATCGTTTGACCCGGGGGGATAGCCTGATCTTGTTTCCAGAAGGGACGAGTAGCGACGGCAACCGCACGCTGCCTTTCAAAAGCGCGCTTTTCGATGTGGCCGATATCGCGATCAACGGCGCGCCATTGCCGGTCCAGCCGGTATCGGTCGCCTACACCAAGCTCAACGGTATCGCGATCGGACACGTGTTTCGGCCATTTTTTGCCTGGTATGGCGATATGGAGCTGGCCCCCCATCTGTGGCGCGTGCTGGGGCTCGGCCGGATCGAGGTTGAAATCCGCTTTCATCCGGTGGTGACGCTGGCCGAACTCGGTTCCCGCAAGGCGCTGTCCGCTCACTGCCAGCAGGCCGTGGCGGCGGGGTTATCGGCCTCCCTCAGCGGCCGGGCGCCGATCTTGAACAAGCGGGTGCTGTCCGACGTCATCGTGCGGCCAGCCCCCGGCTGACAATTCGGGCTGAACCTATCGTCGTCCCCACGCGTTTGAAGGCGGATGAAACGTGGGGGCAAACAAGAGGCGAAGGTTATTGATAGCGTTCGCGTATCATGACGGTGGGCCTGTCTCTGAAGCGAATTCGCTTGATTATTATCCGTCGATGAACAGCTTTTACGGAACGCCGTCGACCTCAGGGTTGCAACGGTCATAAATTGATTAAAATCGGATACTGAGGACGAGATCGATGATGAGGTTTCAGCGCCGCCTGTTGGGTGGTCTTTTTGCCGTGTTGCTGGCCGGTGGAATAGTCACGCAAGCAAACGCTGCCGATGCCGATTTTTCCAAGGCGGCGGCAGATTTTGTCATCGATCTCAGCAATCAGGGGATCGCGATTGTCTCGGACAAGGCATCGAGCGAGGCGGAGCGCGCGCCGAAATTCAAGACCTTGTTCGATCGGGCCTTTGACGTGCCGGCGATCGGCAAATTCGTACTCGGCCGCTATTGGCGTACCGCGACGGACACCCAGAAGGCGGAGTTCCTGAAGCTGTTCGAGCAGATGGTCGTCCAGACTTATACCAATCGCTTCAGCGAATATTCGGGCGAGAAATTTCAGCTGTTGGGTACAAGGCCCGATCAGAATTCAGCACTGGTTTCAACGAATGTCCTGCGTCCGACAGGCGGTGAGCCGATCAAGGTTGAGTGGCGCGTCTTGAGTGAGCCTGAGGGCTACAAGGTCGTCGATGTGATCGTCGAGGGCGTCAGCATGAGTGTGACCCAGCAGCAAGATTTCGGCTCGCTCATTCAACGCTCGGGCGACGGGGTCGACGGGCTCATTCGCGAGCTGAAAGAGCGGACCTCCGGCGCCAAAGCACCGGATTGATGCGCGCGCGACAGGTTCAGCCCGGGCTTAGTCTAGACCATAAATTGTATCCTATTTCATATGGTTAGGGTTCAATCCGCAGTCTAAGTGGAGACGACCGGACCCTAGCGCCTCATTAGCGATTGACGGACGCCTCTTGCATAACAGAGTATTCGCCACGACCCGCAGGGGGTCGCTGTTGTGCCGAAGAGGTAACCACGCCCGATGTCGAAAAAGCAGAGCGTTTCAGATGCGGGTCGTGGGGTCACTGGTTCTGGCGAAGGTGGTGGTGGAACAGAGGATGCGGCTTCGTTTGATCTCGCGCGTCACCTCCCCTATTTGATCAATCGCGTCGCTGTCGGCGTCAGCACCCATCTCACCGCCCGCATGATCGACGGCCTGTCCTTGCCGAAATGGCGCACATTGGCGGTTCTGTTGAAAGAGGGCGAACGCAGCATTGGCGATCTGTCCCAACGCACCAGCATCGAGTTGTCCACGCTATCGCGCGCGGTATCCGCGTTGCAGCGTCAAAAACTTGTCGAGCGCCAGCGGCGCGGCCATGATCGGCGTACCGTAATGGTGACGTTGACCCCATCGGGCAAGGCATCGGCGCTGCGCATGATCGATTCGACAATGGCTGTGGAAGCCCTGATCGCAGACGGCTTAACGCCCGAGCAGGCCGATTTGCTGCGCGGGTTGCTCGCCCATGTCGACCGCAATCTTCAACGTCCGCTGATCCTTGGCTGATGCAGCGCCGTGTCGCAGCCCTGCTGATTGCGGCACTTTTTCTTGCGGCCGTTCTTGTCCCGGTCGCTCCTGCCTGGGCGGCCGGCCCGCAAACCGTGATGCAATCGATCGATGTCAAAGCCGACCCCGAAGCGGTATGGGCAGCGATCGGCGCGTTCGACGCCACTGCCGTGTGGCATCCGCTGGTGGCATCCAGCCCGGCCACCAAGGGCAATGAGATCGGCTCGGTTCGCACGATCACCCTGAAGGCGCCGGGATCAGCCAAAATCGTCGAAGAGCTGAGCTTCTATAATCCGCGCATGCAGATGTACGAGTACAAGATCGCCTCGAGCGACCCGGAGGCCGCACCCGTCACTGATTGTACGGTGAAATTCCACGTTGGCCAGGGCAAGCATGGGATCACCAAGATCGTCTGGACCGCGCATTTCCTGGCGGCTGACGGTGTCACCGCTGGCCACGCAAGCGACGTGATGAACCGCTATTTCCGCGTCGGACTCGAAAACATCAAGCACATGGCTGAGGATTAGAGCCAGTCCGGCTTAAAGCCAATCTGGTTCGGGCAATTGCGCATGTGCGCGGCGCAGCCCCTCGCCCCAGCCCGCGCGAATTTTGGCGAAATAGGGGTCGTCGCCGTCGATCTGGCGCTGGATATCGAGCTTCAGCGAATCCTTCTTATAGACCGCAAGGTCGATCGGCAGCCCGACCGAGATGTTCGAGCGGATCGTTGAGTCCATCGACACCATCACGCATTTGATCGCGTCGCTGAGCGAGGTGTCGTAGCGCACCAGACGGTCGATGATCGGCTTGCCGTATTTAACCTCACCCATCAGGAAATACGGGGTTTGCTGGCTTGCCTCGATAAAATTGCCGGCGGCATAAAGCTGGAACAGCGATTGCGGTCCACCGGCGATCTGGCCCGCCAGACCCAATGTCACGCTGAACCCGGTGCCCTCGCGGATCATCGCCTCGCCATCCAGCTTGAACACATCGCGGATGGCCGCACCGACCAGGCGCGCCGCGCCGTGC
>CAIZEE010000074.1 GCA_903931835.1 uncultured Elstera sp. | reverse complement strand
CCTGACCAGGGACATGGGCGTCGAAGATGGTTTGACCCGGCATCGCGATCAGCTGGCCTTGGAACTGGGAATTCTCAGCGAACGAAAATCCACCAAGATCATCGAACTGCTGGAAGAGATGCGTCGCGACAATCCGATGGTTGAGGATCGCATCGACCACACGGCGACCGCGATGGCGCAGCATGCCGATCCCGGCGCCGTACTGGAAGCGATCAAGGACGCCAATCGGTTGGTCGCCGAGCTGAAAGGGCTGAGAGCCGAGTAGAAGGCATCGCGGCGTTCCTTGGGGGACACCCCTTTCAATTGCGATCAGCCCTAGCGAATGCGCATAAGCTCGCTATATTGAACGGATTGAGGCTGAGGAGATGAGGCGATGCAGGCGTTGACTTTGACCGAAGCGGCAGCCGCGCGCGTGCGCAAGCTGATGGAAGGTGCCGATAGCACGGCGCTTGGCCTGCGCATCGGCGTGAAGACCAAGGGCTGCTCAGGCCTGTCCTATTCAATCGACTATGCCCAGGCGAAGGGTAAGTTCGATGAGGTCATTGAGGATAAGGGTGTCACCGTCCTGATCGACCCGTCCGCCGTGATGTTCATCATCGGCAGCGAGATGGATTACGTTGAGGACAAGCTGCAATCAGGCTTCGTGTTCCGCAATCCCAATGAAAAGGGCCGCTGCGGCTGCGGCGAGTCGTTTCACGTCTGACGGCCCAGCGCTGACTTGCCACGCCAAGCACTCTGGTCATCGCGCATAGTCATCCGCTAAAAGACTATTTTTTGCAGCGCGGAGGCGGGGCCTAATGCCGACTATGACATTCATCGACCATGACGGTAAGCGACACGAGGTCGATGCGCCTGTCGGTTTGTCTGTTCTGGAAATCGCACATCGTAACAAGATCGATCTTGAGGGCGCCTGCGAAGGCTCGCTCGCCTGTTCGACTTGTCATGTCGTGGTTGATCCCGAAGATATCGATCGACTGGCGGAGCCGAGCGAGGATGAAGAAGACATGCTCGACCTCGCTTTCGGCCTGACGCGCACCTCGCGCCTGGGCTGCCAGATCATCATTACCGAGGAATTGGACGGTCTAACCGTGCGCCTGCCGACCGGCACGCGCAACATGATGATCGACAAGTAGGGCGACAGTCGTTGCGTGTCGTCGTTGCCATGTCCGGCGGGGTGGACAGTGCTGTCACTGCAGCGCTGATGGTCGAGGCTGGCTACGACGTCGTCGGCATCACACTGCAGCTTTACGATTACGGTGCGGCAACCGCAAAGCCCGGGTCGTGCTGCGCCGGCCAGGATATCCGCGATGCCGCCCGTGTGGCCGAACAGCTTGGCATTCCCCATTACGTGCTGGATTACGAGGCGCGGTTCCGCCAAAGCGTGATCGATGATTTCGCGGCGAGCTATGCGCGCGGGGAGACTCCGATCCCCTGCGTCCGCTGCAATCAGACGGTCAAGTTCGACGATCTGCTCGGCACCGCCCGGGACCTCGGTGCAGCCGCGATGGCGACCGGCCATTACGCGCGCCGGGTAGTCGGGCCGAACGGCCCGGAGCTGCACCAGGCCGTCGATGACAGCCGCGATCAAAGCTATTTCCTGTTCGCGACCACGCAGGATCAGCTGGACTATGTCCGCTTTCCGCTCGGCGACTATTCCAAGGACCAGACCCGCGCGGTGGCCAGGCGCCTGGGATTGCCGGTACAGGACAAGAAGGACAGCCAGGATATCTGCTTCGTACCGCAGGGCCATTACAGCTCGGTCGTTGAAAAGCT
>CAIZEE010000073.1 GCA_903931835.1 uncultured Elstera sp. | reverse complement strand
GCTCATGGCGTCCTTGGCCCGGAACATCAGCTCCCGGTAGTCGCGGCGGTTGTCTTCGGTGTTGTCGACCCCGATGGCGTCGAAGCGCTTCTTGATCGTCCCGGTGGACTCGTCCGCAGCCAGAATGCCGCGGCCAGGGGCCACCATCTTTTCCGCAACACTGTTCAGCGCCGTCAGATCCATTTCACCCTCTTGCCATTGCGCAGCACCCGGCCGGCCCAGCAGGTCGCCGGACGAGCCCGTCGGGGCTCTGTCATATGTGGCCGGTCTTATAGCGGGATGATAAAATTTTCAGAAGACATTCTCTTCTGCGGGTCCGGGTCGGATCACGATTTCGCCCGTCGAGGCGCCCGGTCCGCCACGGCCGCCTGGATCCGGTCCGTCAGCATCTCGTCGAGGAACGGCTTTTCCACCAGCGGGACGGCGGCTTCGGCCGCCCATTGGCGGCACCGCCGACTGGGATTGCTGGCGATCAGGATCCGCGGCGCTCTGGCCCTTCTCCACCCTGGGCTGGCCGGAAAAGACCCGCGACCTCGCGCGCTTCTACCCGACCCACACCCTGGTCACCGGCTTCGACATCATCTTCTTCTGGGTTGCCCGCATGATGATGATGGGCCTCGCCTTCATGGACGAGGTGCCGTTCCAGACTGTCTATATCCATGCGCTGGTGCGCGACGAGCGCGGCCAGAAAATGTCGAAATCCAAGGGCAACGTGATCGACCCATTGGTGCTGATCGACAAATACGGCGCCGATGCGCTGCGCTTCACGCTGAGCGCCATGGCCGCACCCGGCCGCGACGTGAAACTGTCCGAGGCGCGGATCGAGGGCTACCGGAATTTCGGCACGAAATTATGGAACGCCGCGCGCTATGCGGAGATGAACGGCTGCCGGTACGATGCGTCGTTTGATCCAGCCGGCAACAGTCTGGCGGTCAATCAATGGATCGTGGCGACGATGAAGGATGTCGCCACGGACATCGCGACCGCCGTCGCCGACTATCGCTTCGACCGCACAGCGCAGATCCTCTACGAGTTCATCTGGGGCATTTTCTGCGACTGGTATCTGGAATTCACCAAACCGGTCCTCCTGGGCGAAGATGCGGCTGCCGCCGCCGAGACCAGGGCGACAATTTCCTGGGTGCTGCGCCAGAGCGTCCTGCGCCTGCATGCGGTCATGCCGTTCCTGACCGAGCAGCTGTGGCAGCAATCGGAATTTGCCGGGACGGGGCCGAAGCTTCTGGCCGAAACCAGACTTGATGATCTCTCTGCACTCCCCACCAATACGGGCTCGCGCCAGGAGATCGAATGGGTGCGCAATCTGATCGGCGAAATCCGCCGCGTGCGCAATGGCTTGCGCGTGCCGGGGGGGGCAGAGATCACCGGCGTTCTGCCGCCCGGTGACAGTGAAGCCGGAAGTTGGGCCGAACGCCATTGGGATAAGATCGCGCGTATGGCTAGGCTCGCCAACGCCTCGCCGCGCGATGGCGAGGTGAAACGGCCGGTCGCCTTGAGCGTCGGCAATCAACTGTTCTTCCTCGATCTCGAAGGCATCATCGATTTTGCGGCCGAGCGCGAACGCCTCGCCAAGGAACTGGGGCGGCTTGAAAAAGAGGTTCAGAAGTTCGATGCGAAGCTCGGCAATCCGGGTTTTACGGAGCGCGCCGATCCTGAGGTTGTTCAAGAGACACGCGAGCGCCGCGACGAAGCGGCGTCGTCCTTAGAGCAATTAGCGGCGATGCTTGCTTATCTCAGCGAACCGTAAGCCAGCGTGAGCGTGCGACCTCTCTTTCGTATCTTGCTGACTCTGGTTGGCCTATTCGGCGCCTCGATCGCATACGCCGCTCCCGATAAGCCTGTCGAAATAGACGGCGCTTTTCTCGACTACCTTGATTCACCGGAATACTGGGCAATCATCCGCCAGCGCACGGTCGAGCTGGAGCCGCCGCCGCTCGCCGCTGCCTGTCCGTCGGTTACGCCGTTGCGCCGGCAGGGCTGGTCGCCGGTCGAATATCCGCGCTGGTCGCGGGAGAAGCATCAGGCGCTGTTCGGCACCTGGATCGAGCGGGTTGTGGTCGATCGCTGCGGCGAAATCGGTTTGCGCCGGCTGCAGGTGATCGCGAGGCCAATGGGCGATCTGTTGATCAGCGGACTGGTGCCGGGGGGCTTTCTGGGCAATCTCCGGCTCGAATTCGATACCAAGCCGATGGTCGCTAAGGCTGCCATGGCAGCGACTGATTGCGATGATTTACGCAGTGTCTATGTGATCGATACGCGTGTCATCGATCTGCCTGTGAACGGCTTGTGGCATGAACGCTGGACCGTGATCGCGTGCGGCACGCCAGATATTCTCGATCTGTATTTCAAGGCGGACAAAAAAGGTGCCACAGCGTCGCTGACGCCGTTTCCGTGAGCTTAAGCTGCCGTCCTCGCCTTGAGGATCACCCAGATCAGCGAACTTAGAAAATAGCCTGAAATCGCTCCGGATATGGTGGCATCCGCCAGGCGCAGAGTCGGATCGCCCTCCGTGATCACGATGGCGACGATCAGCACATATTTCGTCAGGAAGATCGCCACGTTCCGGAAAAGCGGGATCGGGCTACCCGGTACATGGACGAGGTTGCTGGCCGGGTCGATGGTCATGCGGCGCATCGGCGGCATGAACCAGCCGAAGGCAAACGCGATTGCCGCCGCTAGTGCCCTTGCCAGCAGCAAGATGGTCGTCGGCGCCGGGCCGAGAACGAGGCTGGACAATCCCCAGACGATGAACACGATCGGGACGACCAACAAACGTCTGAGCGTCACCGTGCGAGGTCTACGGGCCTGTAATCCGAGCAGAATGAGCAAGGCGAACAGCGTATACGCCCAAAGGGGCGTATGGCTCAGAACGCCGACGACCAAATCCATCTACTTGGCGCCCTGCAGTTCCCGGGCGATGCGATCGGCGTGATAGATCGTCGCCAGCGCATAACGCAGGCCGACGGCGCTGACGCCGACGGCACGGTTCACCGCGCCGTCATAGCCGTAATCGCCGCCCAGGCTGTCGATATTGCCGTCGAAGATCAGACCGATCAGCTCCGCCTTGCTGTTCAGGATGGGGGAGCCTGAATTGCCGCCGATAATGTCGTTGGTCGTCACAAAGTTAAGCGGCTCAGTCTTGTCGATCGACGCCTCGGCTTTGACCCAACTATCCGGCAGGTTGAACGGGAAATGCCCGGTCGCACGGTCGAACGCGCCACCGAAATTGGTGATCGGCTGGATCGTCTTACCGTCGGAGACATAGCTCGCAACCTTGCCATAGGACAAACGCGGGCTGAACGTTGCGTCGGGCGGGATCGAGGTGCCGTAGACCGCAAAGCGCGCCTTGGTCAACACTGCGGCATTCTCCTTCACCACCGCCTCATAGCCGTTTTCGCTGGCAAGCCGTGCCGCGCGCATCAGGGGCTCGACGCGGCGCAGGAACACCAGCAGCGGGTCGTTGGAGGCTGCGATCGCGGCCGAACCGCCGTCGAGCAGGGCCTTGCGCGCCTCTGCGGTTTTCAGGGTCGTCGTGGCGACCAGTTCTTTCGCAAGCTCATAGGGTGCTGCCTTGCCCAGGATGATGCGGATCGCCGGGTCATCGGCGCCCAATTCCTCACGCACGCGGTTCAGCCAGAAACCAATCTGGGTCGCGGTTAACTCGTCATTGACCGGCTCATTCACCAGGATCCGTTGTTTGACTGCGGGCAGGGAGGCTGCACGGTACTCGGCCAGTCGTTCGGCATCCGGTTTCTGAGTCTCAATGCCGTAGCGCAACAGGACGAGGTTGCGCGACAGCAGGCTTGAGGCGAGACTGCGCGAACGTTCCAGAATGGCGGCGCGGATATAGGTTCCGCGATACTGAGCGACAGCGTCGGCAATGCTTTTGGTTGCCTTGGCAGCCTCCGCCCGTGTTTCGGCATTGGCGCCGGGTGCCGTCAATTCCGCTTCCTGCTTCTCGCGATCGGCAATCAGCGATCCGGTGGTCAGCGCCTTATGCATGCCCTTGAAGGCTTTCAGCGAATTCTCAATGCCGAAAAGCGGCGCCGTCGCGACGCGGGCGAGTTCCGGGTCCTTGGTCCGGAGTTCGGTCAGGATGCCGCGCATTTCAGAAAACAGCGCAATCCGCCAGGGCAGCACGACATCGCGGTCGAAGCGCAATTGCGCCGCCGTCATCTGCCGGCTGGTGCCGCCCGGATTCCCTGACACGAAGGCAAGATCGCCTTCCTTGACCGGCACCTTGGAGAAAGGGAAGTAATTATCCGTGGTCATTGGTTGGCCATCGACATAGATGCGCAACAGCGAGCCATCGAGGTCATACCGTGGAAACGTGAAATTGTCCGGATCGCCGCCAAAGAACGCGATCGCTTCCTCCGGCACCCAGACCAATCGAACATCCTGATAACGCTTGTATTTATACAGGTTATAGACGCCGCCGTCATAGAGCGAGACGACGTCGCAACGGATTTCAGACCCCGTATCGCAGGATTTCTCAATCTCCGATTCTGCGGCCTTTTCGGCCTTGGCGAAGGCTTCGCCGGAAAGGCCTTTTGTTGCCTTGGCGACCTGATCGGTCACATCGGTGATCGCGACCAACTGGTCCGCCTCGTAGCTTGGGCACCGTCTCTCATCCGCCTCGGTCTTGGCATAAAAGCCAATTTCATTCATGTCCTGCGTGGCGCTCGACAATTCGTCGAGGCAGGCGCGCGCGCAATGATGGTTGCTCAGCACCAGGCCGTGCGCCGACACGATGCTGGCGGAGCAGCCGCCGGCGAGACGGATCGACCCCAACTGCACCTTGTTCAGCCACGCTTGATCCGGTTGAAAACCGTAAGCCTTCTTGATCGCCTCTACGGGGACATGATCGAAGGTGAACATGCCCTCATCGGCCCGCAGCGGAGATCCGGTCAGCAGCACAACAGCTAGCGCCAAGACGGGCAGGGCGGCAACGGTGATCGCACGAATTTTGGTGGCGATGTTCACTTATAGTCTCCCAATCCCAGTGCTTAGCTGCGCCTATTTCTATGAACTGCAAGGCACGGCACGCTCGCATAGCGAGTGCCGTTTGACAAAACGATTCTAGCGCCGCGCCTGCGCCGGCTCAAAAATTGTCTGCCCATCATGCCGGCGCAGCGCATGGAGCAGCGGCAATTTTTCAGCGACGGAGCGGCGGTGGCTGATCATAATCAGCGTGCGGCCGGCCAATTGTTGGTGCAAGGCCTCGACAATCGCGAGTTCGCTTGTCTCATCGAGCGAATTCAGCGCTTCATCCATCAGGATATAGGGCCGGTCGGTCAGGAACACGCGGGCGATCGCAATGCGTTGCTGCTCACCCTGGCTGAACGGCTCGCCGCGATCCGACATGGTGGTTTGCAGCCCGTGTTCGCTGGCCGCAAGGCGCGTGGTGAGGCGGGAGGCCGCGATCGTCGTATGTAGGGCTTCAGGTGCTGTCGGCCGACCCAAGGTGACGTTGTCGGACACCGTGCCGTTGAAGAACGCGGCACCGCTGCGCTGGAACAAGATCAGCCGTTTGCGATCGGCGAGACCCATCGTCGCGACCGGCACGCCGTCGATCAGTACGGCGCCCTCTGTCGGCTGAATCAGGCCGAGCAGCATGCCGAGCAGAGTCGATTTGCCGGTGCCGCTATCGCCAAACAACGCCACGTGATCGCCGGGCTCAACGATGAAGCTGATGCCGCGCAGGATCCATTCGCCGTGCTCGCTCTGTAACCCGATATCCCGAAATTCGATGCGACCAAATCCAGGCTTCTTAGAGTCTTCCGGGCGTCTCTTCATGCGTGACTTCAGGCTGAGCAGCGGGCTTAACCGGTCGTAGGCGTTGCGCGCATCGGTCATCATCGGCACGCTCTCGCCGACCTTGGACAGGCACGGGAAGACCATCATCGTGTAGTAGAGGAAGACCAGCAGATTGCCGAGCGGCTGGCCGCTGTGATGCGCTTCCAGCACCAGATAGATCAGGCAGGCGGCGGATGAGATGCCGAGAAAGAACTCAACAAACCCGGAATAGACGGAATTGAGCATCCACAGCTTGAGGCCGGTGCCGAACAGCGTGCGCGCGCTGGAGATCGACCGGCCAAGGAACAGATTGCGCGCCTGAGAAAAGCGCAGATCGAGGTTCTTCAGATAGATGTTGGAAATCCATCCAAGGAAAGTCTCCTGATTGGCCATTTGCATCAGGAAGGTGTGTTTGCGCCAGTTCGAATAGACCGCGATCATGCCGGACAGGACGGCCATCTCGATCAGCAATATCCAGAACAAGGCCGGCTTCAG
>CAIZEE010000072.1 GCA_903931835.1 uncultured Elstera sp. | reverse complement strand
ATGTCCACGCCATCGGGCGCCGCTGCACGGATCGCCGCTTCCAGTTCCTCCTCGGATTTGCCCCGATAATCGATCGCCACGTCATAGCCGTAATCGCGCAGCAATCTTTCGCATTTGCGCGGGCCACCGGCGATGCCGATGGTGCGGCAGCCCTTCATCTTGGCGATCTGCCCGACCAGTGAGCCAACGCCGCCCGCCGCACCGCTGACCAGCACAGTTTCGCCGGCCACCGGCTTGCCGACATCGAGCAGCGCGAAATAGGCCGTCACCCCAACGCCGCTCTGCACTGACAGGAAATTGGTGACCTTGGGCAGCGCACCCGGGTCGATACGCCGGCCCGCGCCCGCCCGCTGCAGCGAATAATCCTCGATTCCGCCCAACCCGGACGCCCAGACGCCCACCGGGAAATCCGGATTGCGCGATTCCGCAACAATCCCGATCGTCGACGCACGGATCGGATCGCCCAGGCTGATCGGCGGCATGTAGGACGGCTTGTCATCCATCCATCCGCGCATCGCCGGATCGAGCGAGGCGTAATGATTGCGCAGCAGGAACTCCCCCTCGGCCAGCGTCGGCGTCTCTTGTTCGATCAGCGCGAAGTCCGCATCGACGGGGAGTCCGAACGGTCGGCGGACCAGGGTAAAACGGCGATTCAACGGCATTATTCAGCTCTCCAGGCGATTATAAGAATTTGGCCAATTGGTCAGAACCAGCCGGCAACACAACCGACCCAGCCGCATTGCGTCATGCCACCAAAAGATCCCAGCCGAAATAGGGCCGCAGGCCGGCATCGGTTTCAAACGGGGGCGTTCCCGCCGGATCGTTCAGCCAGCGCCACATGCGGCGGATATCGACCGGCCCGTTAACGCAGGAACGACCGCCGTCTAGTAGTAATTGTTGGCGCGCAGATCAGGTAGATCATCCTGCGCTCGCCATCGTCGAAGATAGAAGCAAAGTGCCAATAGCCGTCGCAGGTGACCTCCACGCGGCTCTGGCCACTTTCGATGAGCCCGGCGATGCAGCGCAGTGCGAATTGCGCCACCAGTTCCAGCAGGTCGACAACGGTAAACCAGCCGAAATTGCTGGAGTTGGGGCCATAGCAAATTAACAGGTTGGAAAATCTGACACTATCTCACCTAGATAAGCGCGCGGGCCGTCCTTGGCCCAGAGCGCCCCGCCCCGGCCCAGCACGTCCATCGGCCAGAGATAATCGTTGGCCTTGAACCCGGTGGCAAAGGCAATAATATCGACTTCGCGTTCCACCCCACCGGATACGATTCCGGTCGGCGTGATCCTGTCGATCGGGTCCGTCACCAGCGTGACGTTGTCCTGAGACGCTGTCATGGGAATGGACCCGGATCGGCCGTGACGCCATCGGCGGGAATTTCGGGATCATCTTTCCCACGAGGTCTGGCCGCGAGCCCAGCTTGCGCTTGATGAACGCCACGCACGTGTCGCGGGTTGCCTTATCGGCCAGGCTTAGCGCATGCGGGTCGCTGAATTCGGGATCGACCGTGATGCTGCGCTTTGACAAGTCCGGATTGATCAGCGCGCCGACGCGAAAACGCACATAATTGCTGTAGAACGGAAAGTTGCGATCGAGCCACAACGCCTGGGGCGGCAGCGTCTTGACGTAGATTTCATCTTCGCGGCACCAGTTGGGCTTGCGCTGATACAGGAAGGTCTGGGCAGCGGACTTGGCGATGACCGCCGTGGTCTGATAGCGATCGGCGACCAATTTGAAATATTAGAGTTTCTCGTCGCGCGGACAATAAATGGACTTTAAGGGATAGTCATAACTGAACAGATGCGTAT
>CAIZEE010000071.1 GCA_903931835.1 uncultured Elstera sp. | reverse complement strand
TGCATGCCGCGATCCATGAGGCGCATCCGGAAATCATGGCGATGTGCCATGCCCACACGCCCTATGGCACCGCCTGGTGCGCCACCGGCCGTCCGCTCGACATGATCAGCCAGGACGCCGCCTGCTTCTATGAAAGCCATATCGTCATCGGCGCCTCGGCCGGTGCGGTTGCCGTCGAAACCAAGTCTGGCCATTCGGTCGCCGATGCCTGGGGCGATAACCGCGCGGCCTTGCATCAGAATCACGGGCTGCTGACCGCCAGCAAGCACAGCATTGACGATGCCGCCTTCTGGTTCATCGCTTTGGAGCGTTGCTGCCAGGTGCAGCTTGCGGTCGAGGCATCTGGCGTCAAGCCGCAGATCGTGCCGGAGAAGAGTGCCCGCTACAGCCGCGAACATGTCGGCAGCGACTTCATCGGCTGGCTGCATTTCCAGACGCTGTATAACCAGATCGCCGAAACCCAGCCGGATATGTTCGAGTAAATAAGGCCGCCGGGGCTACGCTCACGCAACGCAGGGCGTACCCCGGCCCCCTAACAAAAGGCGTTTGGATGGGTTACTTTAAGCCCCATGCTTTCGCCGCCAACCCACCGCCGCGCCATCATCAATCGCAAAGAGCTTGACCGCTCGCTGAGCGAATTGCCGCGCGACCTGACCAAGATCAAGCGCCGCCAGGCCGTTCTGGAGATCATGAAGGACGTGCTGGCCTCCGGTCGTGCGGAGGTCAAACGCCGGTTCGATGCCGGCTGCGGCGGGCCGGCAGCAGCGCGCGGATTGAGCTATCTGATCGATCAGATGATCCGCCTGATCTATGACGACACGACCGAACGCCTCTACCCCGCCTCCAACCCGACCTCGTCGGAGCGCCTGTCGGTTGTCGCCGTCGGCGGCTATGGCAGAGGCGAGCTGGCGCCGCATTCCGATGTCGATCTGCTATTCCTGCTGCCCTACAAGCAGACGCCAAGAGGCGAGCAGATCGCCGAGCACATGCTCTATTTGCTGTGGGATCTCGGCCTGAAGGTCGGCCACGCGACGCGGTCGGTCGATACCTGCATCACCATGGCCCGGGCCGATATCACCATCCGCACAGCCGTACTGGAGGCGCGCTATATCTGGGGCGATCAAGACCTGTTCTTGGATCTGCGCCGCCGCTTCGTGACCGAAATCGTCTCTGGCACCGAACGTGAATTCGTCGAGGCGAAACTCGCCGAACGCGATGCGAGGCATGAGCGCCTGGGCGACAGCCGCTATGTGCTGGAGCCCAATATCAAAGAAGGCAAAGGCGGTTTGCGCGACCTCCACACGCTGTTCTGGATCGCGAAATACGTCTACCGCGTCGATGATGTCGCCCAGCTGACGTCACTCGGCGTGCTGACCCCGCGCGAGGCGGCGACCTTCAACAAGGCTGAGGCGTTCCTGTGGACGCTGCGCTTCCATCTGCACTATCTGCTCGACCGCGCCGATGAACGCCTGACCTTCGACGTCCAGGCGGAACTCGCCCGCGACATGAAATATACCGACCGCGCGGGTGCGAGGGGCGTTGAGCGCTTCATGAAGCATTACTTCCTGACGGCGAAGAATGTGGGCGATCTGACGCGCATCTTCTGCGCCGCCTTGGAGGCGGAACAGCAAAAGCCCAAGCCCAAGCGCAGCGCCGCCAAATTCTTCAAGCTCGGCCGCAAATCGCCCGAACCGTCGGAGCAGGAGAGGCTGACGATCGACGATCCGGATGCCTTCCTGGCCGATCCGGTGAATTTCATCCGTCTGTTCTGGACAGCCGAACGGCGCGGCCTGGAAATCCATCCGGCGGCACTCCGCCTGATCACGCAGAATCTGCGCAGCGTCAATGCGCATCTACGCGCCAACGAGACGGCGAACAAGCTGTTCCTGGAAATCCTGACCTCGCCCAACACGCCGGATCGTACCTTGCGGCGGATGAACGAGGCGGGTGTGCTCGGCCGCTTCATTCCCGATTTCGGCCGCGTTGTCGCCCAGATGCAATACGACATGTACCATGTCTACACGGTCGACGAGCACACGGTGTTCGCCATCGGCATGATCAGCCGCATCGAGCATGGCGACCTCGCCGATGAATTGCCGCTGGAGACGGAGCTGATCCGCCATGTCGTCTCCAGGCGCGCCCTCTATGTCGCGACCATGCTGCATGACATCGCCAAGGGGCGCGGCGGCGATCATTCGATTTTGGGCGAGGGCATCGCCAACCGCTTGTGCCCGCGTCTGGGATTGACGCCGGAGGAGACCGAAACCGTCGCCTGGCTGGTGCGCTATCACCTGATCATGAGCAACACGGCGTTCCGGCGCGATCTGGCGGACACCAAGACGATCACCGATTTCGTGGCGGCCGTGCAGTCGCCTGAGCGTCTCAAACTGCTGTTGCTGCTGACGGTGTCGGACATCCGCGCGGTCGGCCCGAAAGTCTGGAACAACTGGAAGGCGGCCTTGCTGCGCCAGCTTTATGGCGCCGCCGAGGACCGGATGACCGGTGCGCTGGAAATCAATGGCGGCCCGGTGCCGCTGGCGAGGCGCCTCGAATCCATTTCGGCCGATCTGCGCCGCGAATTGAGCGATTGGAGCGACGAGGATTTCAACACGCATTGGGCGCTCGGCACCGCGTCATACTGGCTGTCCGCCGATGCCGAGACACTGGCCCGCCACGCGCGCATGGTGCGCAGCGCGACGCATGACGGCGCGCCGCTTGCGGTCAACACCAAGGTCGATCTCGCCCAGGGCATTACCGAGGTCGCGATCTATACTGGCGACCATCCGGGCGTGTTCGCGCGCATCGCCGGCGCCTTTGCCGTCAGCGGCGCCACCATCGTCGATGCGAAGATCTTCACCCTCGCCAACGGCATGGTGCTGGATAGTTTCTCGCTCCAGGATGCCGAGGGCGGGGCCTTCGATCGGCCGGAGCGCCTTGCCCGCTTTGCCGTCATCATCGAACAGGCGCTGTCGGGGCGTCTCCGCTCAATGGCCGATTTGGGCAGCAAGCGTTCCGGCCCGGCCCGCCATCAGGTCTTCCCGGTGACGCCGCGCGTGCTGATCGACAACAAGGCAAGCACCCAGAACACGCTGATCGAGGTCAATGGCCGCGACCGCCCTGGCTTCCTGCACGATGTCTGCGCCACCCTGACCAGGCTCAATCTGCAGATCAGCTCGGCGAAGATCTCGACCTATGGCGAGCGCGCGGTCGACGTGTTCTATGTGAAGGATATTTTCGGCCTGAAGATCGACCAGGAACAAAAGCTGCGCCACGTCCACGCGGCATTGATCGCCGCTATCGCCGACCCGCAAGCCGCCGCCAATCAAAGCACCCCCAGTAGCGGAGAGACACGCGTTGCGGCCGCGCGCTAGCCTCGCGGTCCTCGCTCTCCTCGCACTCGTGACTGCGTGCGGTGGCGGCCTCACTGAGGGCGCGCCGGTGCCGACGAAGCTGGTCGAAGGCCAGCCGCCCGACAGCCTGACTTTGCTGGAGACCAAATATCATTGCCTGCGCGCGATCGGCCCGGGCGGGCTTTCCGATGTGCGCTTCGACGCCGACCCGCCTTTGCCCGGGACGAGGCTCGCCTATACCGACGATCAATGGAAGAAGCTGTGGGCCTATCTGAGTTATAGCCCAACCGCCCGGCCGCCGATGGATTTGCCGTCAGGCACCGTTGCGGTCGGCATCACCATCTATGGCTCGTACCAAAACCATGTTCATTTGCGCGGCGTATCGGATAGCGGTCATGTCGCGGTGTTTCAGTATCAGACCGAAATCCGGCATTTCCCGCTGCACCGCGACGGCACCTCGACGATCATCGCCGATGGCGATTTCATGGAATCGCTGGTGTTTTTCTATCCGGGCGACGTGACCAAGCAGTTCGGCTTCACCGCCTTGCCCGACATGGTATGGATGGCGCCGACCGACGAAATCGCGGTGGCCAGGCCGCCTTGCGCGTATGGGACGCGCTAGGGTCTATTCGTCGATCGCCCTGACCGCCCGAATCACGAATCCCTCATCCTCACGGTAGCGGCTTAAGAGCCGGCGGCGAGCCGCTTCCTCATCGCTGGCGGTAACCTCGACATAGCGCATTTCCGCCCAGCCATCGTCGAGTTTCTTGTAGTGTTCGCCCTTCGCAGTTGCGGCGGCGACCAGCGGGTTGAAGATTTCGACTTCGAACGTCCTGCTCATTGATACGACCCGATAAGACAGTAATGCCAATCACTTCAGTGCTTAGTCTTGCGCCGCTCTTTGGCGCTGCGCAATAGGATTTTGCGGTGCAACACATACCATCGTCTGTCAATCAACAGCTAGTGGGCTGAGCGAAGTCTCTCTACTATCCTCCCGCCGAACCGAGCCCTGCCTTGAGTGCCCCGATGAGTTTCCTGCGCGCCATCACGACCGTCAGCTTCTACACGGCGCTCAGCCGCATTCTGGGCTTCGTGCGCGATGTCATCATTGCCGAAGCCATGGGAGCGGGACCGGTCGCCGATGCCTTCGTGGTCGCGTTCAAGCTGCCCAATTTCTTCCGCCAACTCTTTGGCGAGGGCGCGTTCAATTCAGCCTTCGTGCCGATCTTCGCCGGCCATGTCGCGGCCGAGGGCAAATCATCTGCTGTCGCCTTTGCCGAGGAAGCGCAATCGGTGCTGCTGACGGCACTGCTGATTGTGACGGCGCTGGGCGAGATATTCATGCCCTGGGTGATCCGCGTCATAGCACCCGGCTTCGCCGACGATCCGTTCCGCTTCGACCTGACGATTGCGCTGACCCGGATCACCTTTCCCTATCTGCTATTCATCTGCCTCGCAGCGTTGTATTCGGGTGTGCTGAATTCGCTGAACCGATTTGCCGCAGCGGCCGCGACGCCCATCCTGCTCAACATCACCACGATCATCGCTGCGATCGGGCTGGTGCCGCATATGCAGACGGCCGGACACGCGCTGGCCTGGGGCGTCACCGTCGCCGGCGTCATACAGTTCGTCTGGCTGGCCCTGTCGTGCCGGAATGCCGGGGCCGCGCTCTATTTGCCCTGGCCGCATCTGACACGGGGGGTCAGGACGTTGCTGCGCCGGATGGTGCCGGGCACGATCGGGGCGGGCATCGTGCAGATCAATCTGTTGATCGGCGTCACCATCTCCTCGCTCCTGCCTGTAGGGTCGGTGTCGTATCTCTATTATGCCGACCGGCTGAACCAGTTGCCGCTCGCCATCGTCGCGACCGCGATCGGCACGGCCTTGCTGCCGCTCTTGAGCCGACAATTGCGCGCGGGCGACGTTAAAGCTGCGGCGGCGAGCCAGAACCGCGCGTTCGAGTTCTCGCTGATCATGACGCTGCCGGCCGCGGTCGGCCTGATCGTGCTGTCGCATCCGATCGTCGAGGTGCTGTTCCAGCATGGAAAATTCGGCGCGCATGAGACCGACGCGACCGCAGCGGCTCTGATCGCCTATGTCGTGGGCCTGCCCGCCTATGCGCTGATCAAGGTGTTCACACCGAGCTTCTTTGCGCGCGGCGACACGACCACGCCGGTGCAGATCGCCGGTGCCGCCGTGGTCGCCAATATCGCGCTCAACCTCGTCCTGATGCAGGTCTTGGCGCATGTCGGCGTGGCCCTGGGTACCGCACTCGCGTCCTGGCTCAACGCCGGATGCCTGCTGGTGCTTCTGCACCGCCGCCAGCTCTTTGCCATGGATGACCGGCTGAAGCGGCGCGGGCCTCGCCTTGCTGTCGCGGCCGTCATCCAGGCAGGGCTGCTGGCTGCCGCCCTTGCCTATGAGCAGAGCCTTGGGCTGACCGGACAGGCCGCCGGCATCGTCGCCCTAGGCCTGTTGATCGGTTTTGGCGCCGTCGCATTTTTCGCCGCCGCCATCCTGCTGGGCGGCATCGATCGCACCGAGATCACGTCGCGCCTTCTGCGGCGACGGCGAGCCGCTTGACCACACACCCCTAAACTCGCGATAACCCCGCCACCATGAACAGAATCTTCTCCGGCGTGCAGCCGACCGCCAATCCGCATCTCGGCAATTACCTGGGCGCCATCCGCAATTGGGTGGCATTGCAGAACGAGTTCGAATCGATCTTCTGCGTCGTCGATCTGCACGCGATCACCGTGCCGCAGGACCCGGTCGAATTGCGCCGCCAGACCCGCGAGGTCGTGGCCGCCTATATCGCCGCCGGCATCGATCCCAAGCGCAGCGTCATCTTCAACCAAAGCGCCGTGCCCGGTCACTCCGAGCTCGCCTGGCTGCTCGGCGTCGAGACGCCGCTTGGCTGGCTCAACAAGATGACCCAGTTCAAGGACAAGGCCGGCAAAAACCGCGAGGGCGTCGGCCTGGGCCTCTACGCCTATCCCGTGCTGATGGCGGCCGACATCCTGCTGTATCACGCGACGCATGTGCCAGTCGGCGAGGATCAGAAGCAGCATCTGGAACTCGCCCGCAACATCGCCGGCGCCTTCAACCGGCATTACAATGTCGAGTTTTTTCCCGAGCCGGAACCGCAAATCTTCGGCGCCGCAACCCGCGTGATGTCCCTTCGAGACGGC
>CAIZEE010000070.1 GCA_903931835.1 uncultured Elstera sp. | reverse complement strand
TGCCGGCCAGCCAGGCGACACCACCACCGAGCAAGAGTGCTACGACAGCAAGACCGATATTGATGGGCAGGAACGGCTTCGCGGCCGTGTTCACGCCGAACAGATACAGGAAGCTTGCGGCAACGGCGATCACCATGCCGACGCCTGCGACCAGAATGCCCGACGGCGCGGTTACCGGCGACGACATGCGCTTCAGCCCGTACATGAACAGGACGGCGGCGGCGAGGTCGCTGGCGCCGATGATGATTTGGGGAATGAGCGTGAACATGGCGCTTCCTCAGCTTTTCTTCGGGTGACGGGGCTTGGCATGGGCCGCTTTTGCATGGACAACGTGGGCGCCGCTGGGCTGGAACATCGCCAGCATCCGGCGGGTGACGGCGTATCCGCCGGCGGCGTTGCCGGCACCCAGCAGAACGGCGAAGAAGCCGATCGTCTGTTCCTGGACCGTGCTGGCGTTCAGCAGCGCATACATGCCACCCACCACGACGATGCCATGGACGAAGTTCGATCCGGACATCAACGGCGTATGCAGAATTGCCGGTACTCGGCCGATAATCACCCAGCCGGAAAATGCTGCGAGCATGAAGATGTAGAGCGCTACGAAGCCGTTGATCGACGTATGCAATTCCATGGCAACCTCCTCGTATTTGGTTCAGGCCACTTTGGCTGGAGGGGCGCTTGTCGCGTGCTGCGCTGGATGATCACCGGCATAGGGCCTGAGCTTGCCGTCATGCGTCAGCGCGGTTTTGGCCAGCACCTCGTCGGCCCAGTCGATGGTGATGATGTTGTCTTTCAGCATCAGCTCGAGCAGGTGGAACTGGTTGCGCGCATAGAGTTCGCTGGCGTCCTCGCCGAGCAGCGACGGCACGTTGAGCGGGGCCGCGAGTGTCACCAGCCCGATATGGGCGGTCACGCCCGGCTGGGTTCCTTCGCAATTGCCGCCACCCTCAGCCGACAGGTCGACGATCACCGCACCTGATTTCATCCCGGCGATCTGCGCCTTGCTGATCAGCTTGGGTGAGGGGCGGCCGGGAATCGCCGCCGTGGTGATGATCAGATCGGCGGCCTGGATATGCTGAGTCAGGGTTGCTGAGACCTTGAGCTTTTCTTCCGGTGTCAGTTCGCGGGCATAGCCGCCCTTGCCGGACGCATCGACCCCGGTTTTGACGAAGGTGGCGCCGAGCGACAACGCCTGTTCTTCCGTCTCGGGCCGCACGTCATAGCCTTCAACCACAGCACCCAGGCGATGCGCGGTCGCAATCGCCTCCAGCCCGGCGACGCCGAGGCCGAGCACCAGTACCTTGGCCGGACCGATCGCACCGGCGGCCGAGGTGATCTTCGGCAGGATGCGGGCGAGGTGGGTGGCACCCAGCTGAACCGCGTAATACCCTGCCAAAGCAGATTGGCTGGACAGCGCATCCATTGACTGCGCGCGCGTGATGCGTGGGATCGTCTCCATGGCAAAGCAGGTGATCCTCTTCGCCAGCAGGAGCTTGATCAGCTCGGGTTCGTTATTCGCATAAATGAAACAGATCAGGATCGAGCCGGGCTTCATCGCCTCGATCACCTGATGGGCGGGCGGTTGCACCGCCAGCACGACATCGGCATCGGCGACCAGCTTTACCCGGTCATCCATGAAGACGACTTCTTTGAACGCCGAGTCGGGCAGCTTGATCGCGCCCGCAGCCCCGGTCTGCATGTGCAGCTTGGCGCCGAGCTTGATCAGCTTGGGCACCACCGACGGCATCAGCGCGACGCGCTTTTCGTGCGGCTTGGTTTCCTTCAGGACGGCGACGTTGACATACATGGACGCTCTCCGTTTATCCGGGAATCGCAACGGCGAAGCTCCGGTGGGCGACGCGAGCCGCCCACCGGAGCTTCGATTCGAGTGGTTATGCCGGTGCGTCCATGTGGGCGTAGCGCACCAGTTTCTTGTTCACGAACTCCTGGATACCCATGTCGCCGAGTTCGCGTCCGTAGCCGGAGTTCTTGATGCCGCCGAATGGAAGGTCGGGAGTCGTCCATGTAGGATGATTTATGAAGACCATACCCGTATCGATCCTGCTCGCCAACCGTTTGCCGCGCTCGACGTCCTTGGTAGAGATTGAGCCGCCTAAACCGAACTCGGAATCATTGGCCAACGCCACGGCCTCGTCCTCATTCTTCACGCGGAAGAAGAGTGCAACAGGCCCAAAAAACTCTTCTCTAAACGCAGGATTACCAGGGCTGATGTCTGCCAGAATGGTTGGCTGCATGAATGCGCCCGGTCGATCAATCCGTTTGCCGCCCATTACCAGGGTAGCGCCCTTGGCGAGAGCC
>CAIZEE010000069.1 GCA_903931835.1 uncultured Elstera sp. | reverse complement strand
TGCTGGGCATCAACAAATTGAAACAGACCACCAGGGGAGCCGCATGATGACACTTGATGCCGCTGTTATGCGTTTTGCCGGGGTCGTGGTTCTGGCCAGTGCGCTGGCCGCCCATTTCATCAACCCCGCCTGGATATGGCTGACGCTGTTTGCCGGCGCCAACATGTTCCAGGCCAGCTTTACCCGCTTTTGCCCGGCAGCCATTGTCTTCAAGACGATGGGCATCAGGCCTGGCAACACCTTCAAGTAAGGATATCGTGATGCGCCGCTGGTGCCGTGCCGGACTTTGGGCCCTTGTGCCTGTTCCCATCCTGTTGCTGGCGCCTGCCGCCAGCGCGCAGGATCTGGATTCAGCGATTGCTGACGCGCTGGCCCACGCGCCTGCCATGGCCGAGGCACAGGCGGACGAAACGATGGCGGGGGCAAAACTCGATGCCGCACGGGCCGAAGGGCATCCGCTGGTATCAGTACAAGGGCAAGTCGGTGTCGGTCGCATCGACAATGGCGGGTTTTTTGGTTTTACCGCACGAAATGTCACACCGTTGGCAGTGCAGGCCGGAGCAGAAATGCCGCTCTATGCCGGGGGCCGGGTGGCCGCTGCGATTGACCAGGCGCAGGGCGGGGTAGAGGTAGCCCAGCTTGGTCTGGCCGACGCGCGGGCGCGCGTAATAGTGTCCGCCGTCGCTGCTTATGCCGAGGTGCTGACCGCTCGCCGGATCGAAGCCCGATTTCACCAATTGGTGACCGAATTGACCGAAGTCGAACGCCAGGCCGGGTTGCGCTTCAAGGTCGGTGAAATTCCGGCTTCTGAACTTGCGACCGCAACCGCGCGCCGTGCCGAAGCCGACGCGGGCCTTGCTGGCGCCGAAGGTCGAAGAATCAGTGCCGAGGCGCAATTTCGTCGCCTCACCGGCCATGATGCCGGGACACTCGCGCCGCTGCCAGCCTTGCCCGCAACCCCGCCGACGCTCGATGAAGCCGTCGATAGCGCGCATCAGGCGAATCCGGCGCTGGCGCAGGCCGAAAAGGGCATTCAGATCGCCCGCGCCGGCGTTCGCGCGGCCAAGGCGGAGAGAATGCCGACGATCGGCGCCTTCGCCGAAGCAATGCGCACGCGCGACCAGTTTTTCCCCGGGTACCAGGCCGATGCATTCGCGGTCGGGATTCGTGGCCACTGGACGATATGGGCGGGCGGCCGGACCCAAGCCAAGATGCAACAGGCTGATGCCACACTCGATGGCAGCGAAGCGCGAGAACGCGACGCGCGTGATCAGATCGACAGTGCAGTCATTACTGCCTGGTCGGGGCTGGTAACCGCCGGGCACATGGTCACTGCCAGCGCTGCGCGCGTTACTGCTGCCGACGAAGCTTTGCGCTCGACCCAGTTGGAAGCGAAAGTGGGCGCCAAACCCACCTTGGCGGTGCTCGATGCCGAGCGTGAAGCGCTGTCCGCGCAAGCTGCAATGATCGAAGCAGAGGGCCAGCGCCTGATCGCCGCCTGGCAACTGAATGCGCTTACCGGGGCCTTCTCCAAATGATCGATGAAGCCCTGCTCCGAGCGAAAGCTGTCATTGAATCGGGTGCAAAGCCGATCGTGCAGAGCTTTTTCGACCAGGCCACGTTCACCGCCACGCATGTCGTGTTCGATCCTGACACGCGCCAGGCTGCAATCATTGACCCGGTGCTCGATTTCGACACTGCCTCGGGCCGAACGCGGACGGCATCTGCAGAGGCCGTCGCCGCTTACGTCGAAACACAGGGCCTTGGCGTTGCGATGGTGATGGAAACCCATGCCCATGCCGATCACTTGTCAGCGGCGCCTTGGCTGCAAGCGCGGCTAGGCGGCAGGATCGTGATCGGCCGCGATATCGTCACGGTGCAGAAGACTTTCGGTGATCTGTTCAACGAGCCCGCCAGCTTTGCGCGCGATGGTTCGCAGTTCGACCTTTTGCTGGGCGATGGCGACGATCTGGTGCTGGGCACAATCAAGGGTATCGCATTGCACGTGCCGGGCC
>CAIZEE010000068.1 GCA_903931835.1 uncultured Elstera sp. | reverse complement strand
TGTAAAATCCATTCGTGAGACCGGACACATTCGCCGCGCCAGTAACCAGCAGGGTTCCCGGACCCCATAGACCGCCGTTCAAAGTGTTCGATGAACCGGTCAGCGTCAGCGTATAACCAGCGAGGCTGAGCACGCCGACGTAGCCACCTCCGGCGTTGCCGATCGTGAAAGCGCCCGCGTAGGACAGATCGAAGGTGAGGATCAGGACGCCGCTATTCACATTGATGGCATCGAGACTTGTCACCGTCGGCGTGGTCACCGCCACGGCCGATCCGTCGATCCGCAACGCGCCTCCGCCATTGATCGTTCCGCCCAGCGTGGCCGACCCGCCCAAATCCAGCGTAACGCCAGGATCGATCGTCAAAGTTCCATTATTGGTGAAGCTGCCTTGCGTAATCTGGTCGTCGCTGGCAATCGTCATCGCGCCGTTGTTGACGACATTGCCGCCGTAAATCCCTGAGTCATTTGTGATCGTGTAGGTCGCTCCGGCATCGATCTGCAGCAGGCCGCCACTGGGCGAAAAATTGACACCGCCGTCCTGCGTCATCGTTCCCGCATCTTCGAGCGTCGCCGCAGGGCCGTAAGCATAATACTCATTAAATCCGTAGCCTGTGTAAAATCCATTCGTGAGACCGGACACATTCGCCGCGCCAGTAACCAGCAGGGTTCCCGGACCCCATAGAGCGCCGTTCAAACTATTCGATGACCCGGTCAGCGTCAGCGTGTAACCAGCGAGGTCGAGCACGCCGACGTAGCCACCTCCGGCGTTGCCGATCGTGAAAGCGCCCGCGTACGACAGATCGAAGTCCAAAATCAGCGTGCCCGCGGACAAATCGATCGCCGCCGTGGAAGCGGCCGCCGACGTGTCGATGGCGACCCCGCCAAGCGCCGAGATATCCGCGGTGTCGCCTGAACCCGGGACCCCGTCAACCGCGACGTATTGGCCGGTCACCGGGTCGTACACATAGGTCAACCAATTCGTCGGATCCGACCAGTTGCCGCCGGTGCTTATCCATTGATAGACAGCCAATTTCGCCCCCCTGAAGATCGACGCGACGAAGCGCGTCAGCTACAACAAAACAAGCCGTATTTACGCTGTCCGCTTCTCGGAATGCGTCCGCCGCCCTTCCGGTCCTGATCGCCGGACATCGTTTCGCGTTGCGCGCCGGGCTTCCCTCGAGGATTGGCGCCGCTTGACTCATGGAACGACGCCAGCACGGTTGGCGTCGGTGCTTGGTTGGCGGGCCGAGCGCCGCTCGTCGCGTCGCTGAGCGTGAAGGTCGTCGTGTCGCTGATGTTCGGCTGTCCCGCGGTCGGCCGTTTCGTTCGACATTGCTCGCTGCACCCGGCAGTTATCAACATAATCAGATCGTTTATTTATAGTGAATTTTACTTCATATACGTACGTCGCTTGCAGCTTAGGGGCAACAGAAAAAAGCGAAATCCCGGAAACATGGCGAGACTGCGGCAAGCAGGCTCCCTAAAGCCGCCGCGAATCAGAATCCTGGGCTCGATGCGTTGATAGGGGTCTATCGATCTCCAGGAAAGCAGGTGCTTCGGCCGGTTTCCGGCCCGCTCCGGGAAAAGCGTTTCCGCCCTTGCGTTCCGGGCCGGGGACTGGGCGACTCGCATCGTCTCCGATTCC
>CAIZEE010000067.1 GCA_903931835.1 uncultured Elstera sp. | reverse complement strand
GTCGGCAAGGCCCCCAGCGCACCGGATGCCGGTTCCTTGAAATCGATGATATCGGCACCGTGAGCGAGCACGAGCAGCGCCTCATCCACCGTACGGACGCTGGCGAGGAAGCCGTTGCTCACGCCGAACGCTCCCGCTCCGCCGTCTCATAAAACGCAGCGACATGCTGGGTGATCCAGCTCCAGGCTTCGGCCTCACGCGGGCCGGCGGTCTTGGAGACGGCGATGGTGAGATACTCCATCTCCCGGTCGATCTTTTCCCGGGGCAGCATATGCAGCCGGCTGACTAGGATCGCGCCCTCGACCACGGCTGCTTGCGCGCGGTTGAAGCCCGCGAAGCGGCCATGGACGCCATCGGACACGATCTTGCAGATGAAATGCGGACGGGCGTCATCGCCTTCGCGCGTATCGACCAAGATTTCGAGATGGGTCAGCGCCGCTTGCAACCGCAACCCGGCGATCGTCTCAACAGGAACCACCGGCCAGTCGCGCCGTCCGGTGACGCCACCGGCGAAGACCCTGACATCGTCGGTGTAATTGATCACAGCGGTCCCGGAACGCTCCAGGTTGGCGAGCGTGGTGGATGGACGGAAGGGGGCCAGGACCGGCCGGTCATCACGCCAGATCACGCCCATCGGCGCGATATGCGCCGTGCCGTCCTCATTCACTGTCGTGATGATGCTTTCGGTAATCACGGTTTTGCCGGCGGTGTCGCTGGCTCGACTTTCACGTCCAGCGCTTCGAGATCGGCGCGGGCAATATCGGCGGCCGGCGCATCGGGCGCCGTCAGCAGCAATTTCAGCCAATCCTGTCTTGCACCCTGACGATCATCCCTTACCCGCCGCAAGATGCCCCGTTCGAGGAGAGCGTCGGGGTCGTTGGGTGCGAGCTTGAGTGCTGCCTCCAGATCGACCGAAGCGAGATCAAGTTTGTTCAGCCGGCGATAAGCCGCCCCCCGATATGTCAGCGCGTCGATGTTGTTTGGGTCGACGGTCAGCGCCTGGGTCAGGTCCTTGATGGCCTCATCATAATTCTTCTGATCGGCATAGAATTGCGCGCGATCGACCAGCAATTCGGGATCACGCGGCCGCTCCTTGATCGCGTCCGTCTGATCCTTGATCGCCGCTGTCAGATTACCCGTCTGCGCCCACGCCTGTGCACCCTGAGCCAGGGCGTCGGGCACCAACTCGGGCCTCGATCCGATCAGCTCCACTGCGATATCGTCGAGCAGTTTGGCTGCAGCACCTGGCTTGCCCATTTTCAACAGCGCCAAGGCCTGACAATGACGCGCAAGCGGGCCGCCGCCATCCTCAACCCAGCCTGTAGCGTTGTCCAACGCGCCGGGCGTATCGCTCTGCACTTGAGCCAGGCATTCCTTGTAATGCTGTTCGCGCAAGGTATCCGGTTGATAGGTGGGCTGCGCCGCCGGTGCCGCAAAAGGCAAAAGGCAGGCGATAGCTACGGCCGTCATAGCGGTGCGGCGGCAGTTGCGGATGTTTTGGGAGCTGGCGTTCTTCATTGTAGTCCGTATATAGGTCGATTGATGAGCGATCCTTCAAGCCCGATCCGCCCGAAGCCGCGTTTGTTTTGCTTTGGTCTCGGTTTTTCTGCAAGCGAACTGGCCAAGCGCCTGATCCGGCGCGGCTGGACCATTGCCGGCACGTCACGATCGCAAGCGGGCGCAGACGCGCTGCGACACCAGGATATCGAGGGTTATGTCTTCAATCGCGATACCCCGCTCGCTCCGGGCGCCCTTACCGGCGCCACCCATATTTTGCTGTCGATACCCCCTGATGAGCAGGGCGATCCGGTGATCGCGATGCATGAAAGCGACATCGCGGCGGGCCGGCCAGAGTGGATCGGCTATCTGTCGACCACCGGCGTATATGGCGATCATGGCGGCAATTGGGTCGATGAAGAGACGCCGCTAACACCGTCCAGCGAGCGCGGCAGGCGGCGTGTCGAGGCTGAAAGCGCCTGGCTTGCCTTCGGGGACCGAAACAGCCTATCCGTGCAGCTCTTCCGTCTGGCCGGGATTTATGGGCCGGGACGCAGCGCGATCGACACCGTGCAGAGCGGCCAGGCCAGGCGGATCGTCAAGCCAGGGCAATATTTCAGCCGCATCCATGTCGCCGATATCGCAGCGGTGCTAGAGGCCTCGATCGCCAAGCCAGCCTATGGCGTCGCCTATAATGTCTGCGACGACGAGCCCGCCCCGCCGCAAGATGTCATCGACTATGCTTGCCAGTTGCTGGGCGTGGCACCCCCGCCCCTGGTGCCGTTCGAACAGGCCACCCTTTCACCGATGGCGGCAAGCTTCTATAGCGAGAATAAACGCGTGAGCAACCAGCGGATCAAACAGGCGCTCGGCGTCACTTTAGCCTATCCCGATTACCGTACTGGCCTGAAAGCCCTGTTGGCATGACGCTCAATCTTCGCACCCCGCTCCTCATCGACCCCAAGACAGCTTCGCGCCCCGGAACCGTCCTACAAGTCGTGCCGGCGCTGATGACCGGTGGCGTGGAGCGCGGCACGCTGGATGTCGCGGCGGCCTTGCATCAGGCAGGCTATGGCTCGCTGGTCGCATCGTCGGGTGGCGCCATGGTGCATGAGCTGACGCGCAACGGATCACAGCATGTCACGTTGCCGGTAGACGCCAAGATGCCGTGGAAAATCCGCGCCAATATCAAACCGCTGATGGAGCTGATCGAGGCCGAAAATGTGGATATCGTCCATGCCCGCAGCCGGGCGCCGGCCTGGGCCGCGCGGGCGGCTGCCAAACGCATGGGACGCATTTTCGTCACCACTTTTCACGGGACCTATAATTATTCCTCGACGCTGAAATGGCGGTACAACGCGATCATGACCAAGGGCGATTGCGTCATCGCGATTTCCCAATTCATCGCTGAGCATATGATCCAGCGCTATGCCGTCGATCCGGAGCGTATCCGCGTCATCCCGCGCGGCATTGACGAGGTCGTGTTTGATCCAACCGCCGTTACCCAGCCCCGCATCATCGCGCTCGCCAGCCAATGGCGGCTGGAGGACGGCGTCAAGGTCATCCTTCTACCGGGCAGGCTGACGCGCTGGAAGGGCCATACCGTGCTGATCGAGGCGCTGGCCCGATTGCCGCACCGCGATTTCGTTTGCCTGCTGGTCGGGTCGGAAGGGTCGAATACGCGATACCGCCAGGAGCTCGAGCGACTGATCATGGCGCGCGGCCTTGGCGGTTCGGTGCGCATCGTCGGCGACTGCCGTGACATGGCGGCGGCCTATATGCTGGGCGATCTGGTCATCTCCGCCTCGACCGATCCCGAAGCCTTTGGCCGGGTTGCGGCCGAGGCGAGCGCCATGGGCCGACCGGTGATTGCGACCAATCATGGCGGCGCGCGCGAAACGGTGGTGGATGGCGAAACAGGCTGGCTTGTGAAACCCGGCGATCCCGATGCCATGGCTGCTGCTATCGGCGACGCACTGGCGCTCACCCCGGAGCAGCGCCAGGGATTTGCCGAACGCGGCCGGCGTCACGTCCTGGCCAACTTCACGAAGCAGCGCATGTGCGCCTCCACGCTCGATCTCTACGCGGAGTTGCTGGCCGGGCGGAATCGCCCCGCCAACGGATCCTGATGACCAGCGCTACCGATCCCATCCTGGTCATCCGGCTGGGTGCGCTGGGCGATGTCGTGCTGTCGATGGGGCCAATGGCGGCGATCCGCCAGCATCACCCCAAAGCGCGGATCACACTCCTGACGACAAAGCCCTATGCCGCTTGGCTGAAACAATCGCCCTATGTCGATGAGGTCTGGATCGATGATCGCGCCCCCTGGTGGCGTCCAGACCTTTTGCTGGCGCTGCGCCGCAGGCTGATCACTGGCGGGTTTGCCCGTGTCTATGATCTGCAGACGTCGGGCCGCAGCAGCCGGTATCTCAAATTCTGGCCCCGCCATGCCCGACCAGAATGGTCCGGTATCGCGGCCGGCGCCTCCCATCCTGACAGCAATCCAGATCGCGGCATCGCGCATACGATCGACCGGCAGCGCGAGCAGTTAAGGCTGGCAGGGATAAACGATACGCCGCTCACCGATCTCACCTGGATGAAACTGACCGACCTCGCCCGATTCAACCTGCCCGAGCGATACGCGCTGCTGGTTCCCGGCGGATCGGCGCACCGGCCGGAGAAACGCTGGCCGGTTGAGAACTATGCCAAGCTGGCTCGTCTATTAAGCTCAGCCGGAGTTATGCCGCTGATCATCGGCGGGGCAGATGAACGAGGCCTCGCCTCAACCATCTTGACCGCCTGCCCCACCGCGCGCGACCTCACGACTGCGACCAGTTTTGAAGATCTGGTGACACTCGCCCGCAGGGCCATGCTCGCTGCCGGCAACGATACCGGTCCGATGCATCTGATCGCTGCTGCCGGGACGCCGGGCGTGGTCCTATTCTCCCAACACTCGAACCCCGATTTATGTGCGCCTCGTCAGCCGCGCATGACGATCCTGCGGCGCGATGATCTCGCGAATCTGACGGTGGATGAGGTGTTTGAGCCGCTGGAAGGATATTTGGTCAAAGGTTGGGATGACTGAATGGCTAAACGCCATCATCGACGAGTAACGCCTCTCCGCCATTGCGTTTGACCAGACTAACGGCCTGCCTATCGAAACTGACGAACACTGCCCCGCCCAGACGCCGACCGTCGAACGCAATAACGCCATCCGCGAAATCCCCTCCAGCCTCAAGCATGGCGAGGCCGGCCTCAACCGCTGGGCGGTCAGTTTGCACGGTGTCACTGTCGATGAGTTGGCGCACCGCGCGGGCGATATCGGGCTTATCACGCTTGTAGAGACGCGCCAGAACCCAAACGAATTCGCAGAGCGTTGGTATGGTGAGCGCCACGATCTCTGCCTGTTGAAGCATTGCGATGGCCAATAACGACTGCTTGGGATCATCGCCTATGGAAGCTCGCAGGAGGACATTTGTGTCAGGAACGATGTTCACCTAATGCCAGCCCAACCATCCGCAATCGCTTCATTTATCTCGTCGATCGTGAACGATTTTGTCCCTGGCTGAGCAAGACAGCCAAAGAAAGCCTCGATCGATCCACCTGGCTTGGCGGCCCTTACTTCGGCTCGACCGGAAGGAAGCAAATCGACAGCGATCTTGTCCCCTGGGACTAAGCCTAGATGATCCAGAACTTCTTTCTTCAGGGTGACTTGGCCCTTGGCGGTAACCGTTAATATCGTTTGCATGACATGCCTCCAGCGTCGCGCCCGCAATAGGTAAGGTGCCAACGCCTTACCGTCAACTATTGCACGCGTTACCCCAGCCGCTGTAACCGCGTCGCGTTCCGCGTGAGCCACGCGCGTTCGGCCTGATGCGGGCCGACCAAACGGGCAACCTCCGCCCAGAATTTGGGGCCGTGGTTCATTTCGACCAGATGCGCGACCTCATGCGCCGCGACATAGCGGAGCACCTTGGGCGGGGCGAAAATCAGCCGCCAGGAAAAGCAGAGCGTCCCGCGTGAGGAGCAACTACCCCAGCGGCTTTTCGGGTCATTCAGGCTGATGCCCTTGACCGGCTTGCCGATCTCGGCGGCGTAGTGCCGCGCGGCGTCGCCCAGTTCGGCACGGGCGCGGGCGCGCAGGAAGTCGCGGATGCGGCGGCTGATATGTTCGGGCTTGCCAGTCACGATCAACAGGCCTGGCTCCAAGCGCACAGGCACCCCCGAACCGGCAACGTGTTCGATCCGATGCGGCACGTCGAGGATCGGGATGGTTTCGCCCGGCTGAAACAGGATGCGCGGCGGCGCGCTGCCGAGACGGGCGGCGACCCAGCCCTGCTGTGCCTCAGCAAATCGCGTGACGTCGCTGAACCGCACGCCGCGCGGCACGACAAGCTCGAAACGGTCCTCGATCGGATTGAATTTGAGCAGCAAACGCTTCGCGCGATCGCTGACGCGCACCGCGATCTCTACCCGAACGCCCGATCGCGTGACGATTTCGACACCGTCGGGCAGTTTTGCCGAGGGCGTGATCGCGCGCAGGAGGGAACGTTGGAACATGGGACGGAAGGCTAGAGTCCGCGCTTACCCATTTCCAGATATTTCGTGCGACGGGCCGCTTTCAAGGCTGGGCCGTCCATCGAAAGCAAGGGCGCCAAAGCCCGCTCGATCGCATCACCGGTGTTATCGATGGCAATCTCCGGATGGCGATGAGCCCCGCCCAGCGGCTCGGGCACTATGCCGTCGATGACCGCGAGCTTGAACAGATCCTGCGCCGTCATCTTCATCGCCTCGGCGGCATCCTTCGCGTGATCGCCGCTGCGCCATAGGATCGAGGCGCAGCCCTCCGGGCTGATCACCGAATAAACGGCATGTTCGAGCATCAGCACGCGATTACCCGTGGCGATGGCGATAGCACCGCCCGACCCGCCCTCACCGATCACCACACTGACCAGCGGTACGGTGAGGTCAAGACAGGTCTCCGTGCCCCGGGCGATTGCCTCGGCCTGGCCACGGGCTTCGGCATCGCCGC
>CAIZEE010000066.1 GCA_903931835.1 uncultured Elstera sp. | reverse complement strand
GGATATATGGCGATCACGGCAAAAGACGTTGAGGAGCTCCATGCCTACGCGATGGGCGTGATGGGACGGGCAGACCACCACGCCGGGAAGGTGAAAGGCATCGCCTTGGCGCTTCTCGGTGGGATCATTTGGCGCGGCGAGCCGGACTCCATCCGCGTCCGCCGCATGGCTGGTAGTCCGGCCAACATGCTGTGGGTGACTATCTCGGGTAAGACCTATGTCTTCGCCTACAACCACGAGACCGAAAAGATCGAGATCCGTGATCGGACTCAAACCGGCGCAGTGTTGCATGCCTTCGACGACACCGACACCGCCGCCGACATCGAAGCTGTCTTTCGGACGTTGTAACAGATGCTCGTCGCCCGCGCCCAACTCGACTTCATCCGCGATCTGGTTGCCCGCTTCGAGCAGGACGACAGCATGATGCGGCCTGTCGCCGACTATCAATCCCAATATGTCGCGATCATCGCTCTGCTGCGCTCGGTGGGGCATGTCTTCGACAAGGTCGATTGCGACGACGTTGAGCGGAGAGCTTGGGGCAGATCGCGATGGTCTGCCTGGAAGCAGGATCCCATATTCGGGACTTTCATCGAGCCGACGCGCAACGCATTACTGAAAGAATTCCAGGGTGGGTTGCAACTGCACAGCGCAGCCTTCGGACCAACTGCCGTCGTAGCCGACCCGTCGCTGCCCGGCGGCTTCTCGCACGTTGCGGCATTCGATGCGCGCGAAGCGCGCGATCTCACCGGTAAGCCGGTGTTGCCACAGCTACACGCGGCCATCGCCTTCTGGGATCGCTGCCTCAACGAGGCGGAAGCCAAGTTTGGCGAATCCTCCGCGCGATAGGCCGCAGCATCCTTCCCGAACACGCCCTGGCCGTATTGGAAGCACCGACCATGAACACGTCACCGCCGCCCTGGCAGGCCCATGATGCGACCAGCTACGATTCCATCATGACCGACCGGTGCTCGACGCTTCTGGCGGAGATAATCACCGATCCTGTGTACCGTATGGCGATCCTCGCCGATCCGCGCGATCTGCATCGCACGCTGTTCGCGTCCTTCACGCCACCTGGCTACAGCGAATATGCGGGCACCTATCGCGGTACGCCCGGCACCACCCTCGCTGGTAGGAGGATGACTGCGGAAAGCCTGCTCAAAGTGGGAGGCCAGTTTGAATTCTGCCTTCCCGGAGAAGTACCTGCTCGAATGAAGGTGCTGCTGGATAACACGCAGGCATGGCTTCGAGATGTCTCCACCGATGACTACGGCAAGCTTCTTGGGCTCAGCTACACCTTCTGTTGGTTCGGCAAGATCCACCCGTTCCTAGACGGCAACGGACACGTGCAGCGTGCGATATTCGCAGCGATGGTGACCGAGTTCGGTTTTCCGCTCTCAGCGCGTTTTGCGATCCATCCACGCCCCTATGATCGACTGCTGGCGACCGCCCTGGAAATCTTCACAAGGGCGCCAGCCAATGAGGAAAATGGCGAGTTGGCATTGATAGCGGAATATCTCGCTTTCTTCCTCGATGGCCCCTTCAACGCCGTGCGCAAGCACATCAGCACGGCGTCGCCTTACGACTGATTTTGTGTTTCAGCTCGGTGCGCCATGGTTTCGGCTGATTGGGAGTAAATGCCTCGCGAATTGGGAATTACAGGATCGCGATTTGGGAGAAATGTGGGGGAAAGCATTCCCCTGCGACCGAGCCAAGGTCTCGCTCGACCCCTTCTACGGGGAGACCCCGCAACGCCCCCGCTAAGAGTGAGAGAAGGGAAGATCGGAAGAGCGTCGTGTAGGGAAAGAGTGTCTTC
>CAIZEE010000065.1 GCA_903931835.1 uncultured Elstera sp. | reverse complement strand
GTGATCGAGGCGAAGCTCGATAAGGGCCGTGGTCCGATCGCGACCGTGCTGGTTCAGCGCGGCACGCTGCGCGTCGGCGATATCTTTGTCGCTGGTGGCGAGTCGGGCCGTGTCCGCGCCCTCATCGACGATAAGGGCGAGTTCTTGGAAGAGGCTGGCCCGTCTACGCCGGTTGAGATCCTGGGTCTGCAGGGCACGCCGAATGCCGGCGATGAATTGTCCGTGGTCGAGAGCGAAAGCCGGGCGCGCGAAGTCGCCACCTTCCGTCAGCGCCGCAGGCGCGATGCGGAGAACAAGGCGACCGGCCGTGGCACGGTCGAACAGATGCTGTCGAAGATCGCGGCGGGTGAGGCGCGCGAGCTGCCGGTCGTGGTCAAGACCGACGTGCAGGGTTCGCTCGAAGCGATTCTCGCCAGCCTCAACCGTATGTCGACAGACGAGGTTGCAACCCGCATCCTCTATGCCGGTGTCGGCGGCATCTCGGAATCGGACGTGACCCTGGCCAAGGCGTCGAATGCGCTGATCATCGCGTTCAACGTCCGCGCCAATGCCCATGCGCGTGAAAGCGCCCGGCGTGACGGTGTCGATATCCGCTACTACTCGGTGATCTACAACGTCGTCGACGATGTGAAGGCCGCACTCTCCGGCATGCTGTCCCCGAGCGTGCGCGAAAACTTCCTGGGCTACGCCGAAATCCGCGAAGTCTTCGACATCACGAAAGTGGGCAAGGTCGGCGGCTGTATGGTTACCGAAGGTGTCGTGCGCCGTGGCAACAAGGTTCGCCTGCTGCGCGACAGCGTCGTGATCCATGAGGGCTCACTCAAGACCCTGAAGCGCTTCAAGGAGGAAGTGCGCGAGGTCAAGCAGGGCTTCGAATGCGGTATGGCGTTCGAGAATTATTCCGATATCAAAGTCGGCGACCAGATCGAATGCTTCGAGATGGTTGAAGAGGCGCGGCAACTCTAGGCATGACGCGCAGCCGGGGCGGCCCGCCGACACAGCGGCAATTGCGGGTCGGCGAGATCGTCCGCCATGCGCTGGCGCAGGTCTTCGCGCGTGAGGATCTGCGCGATCCGGATCTGGCCGAAGTGCAGGTCACGGTGACCGAGGTCCGCATGAGCCCGGACCTCAAGCACGCGACGGCCTTTGTGACGCCCTTCGCCGGCGGCGACGCCACTGCCGTGGTGCGGGCGTGCAAGCGGGCAGCACCATTTCTGCGCGGCCGGATCGCCGGGTCGCTCGACCTCAAATTCACGCCGCAACTGGCCTTCGAGGCCGATCATTCGTTCCAGACGGCGGAGCGGATCAGCAAGCTGCTCGACGCTGTCGTCCCCAAAGCTGATGGCCCCGAAAACGAAAATGGGGCGCCGTAGAGGCCAGCCGGTCCATGGCTGGCTGATCCTCGACAAACCGGCCGGCATCTCGTCGGCTGCTGCGGTCGGTCAGGTCAAGCGCCTGCTCGATGCCGAAAAGATCGGCCATGCCGGCACGCTCGATCCCTTGGCGAGCGGCATCCTGCCGTTGGCGCTGGGTGAGGCGACCAAGACCGTTTCCTATGTCATGTCGGATACCAAACGCTATCGCTTCACCGTGCGCTGGGGCGAGGCGCGCTCGACCGACGATGTCGAAGGTGAGGTGACGGCGACGAGCAATCACCGTCCGGATGCTGCGGCGATTGCGGCCGCACTACCGGGCTTTACCGGCGTCATTCAGCAAACCCCGCCCGCCTATTCGGCGATCAAAGTCGACGGGAAGCGGGCCTACGCGCTGGCCCGCAAGGGCGAGGTGGTCGAGCTGGCGCCGCGCGAGGTCATGATCGACCGGCTGGAACTGCTCCGCGTAAACGCCGACGAGGCGGAATTCGATCTGGTCTGCGGCAAAGGCACCTATGTGCGCAGCCTCGCGCGAGACCTGGCAGTAGCCTTGGGTACGGTCGGCCATGTTACCGCACTGCGCCGGACGGCAGTCGGACGGTTCGACGAGATCCGTGCGATTGCGCTGGATTCCTTGATCGCCTTTGGGCATAGTGCCGGCGCTTTCGAACGCGTGCTTCCTATTTTGACCGTGCTGGACGACATCCCGGCTCTGGCCATCACGGAAGCCGAGACGAAACTCATTCAAACCGGTCGGTCGGTTTGGCTCGGACATTCCGGGCTCAATCCCGGCTTCGAGTTGCTTCAGGGCAATGCGGTATGTGTGACCGGACAGCGGCAACCCGTTGCTCTCGGCCAGATATTGAACGGTGAGTTTCGCCCCGTGCGTGTCTTTAATCTTTAAGTCAGGAGAACCACGATGTCGATTACCGCAGAGCGCAAGCAAGCGCTTATCATCGAACACGCCCGTACTGAGGGTGACACCGGATCGCCTGAAGTTCAGGTCGCTATCTTGAGCGAACGCATCCGCAATTTGACCGAGCATCTGGGCGGCCACAAGAAGGACTTCCATTCCCGGCGCGGTCTGCTGGTGATGGTCGGCCAACGCCGCCGTCTGCTTGACTATCTGAAGCGTAACGACCAGCGCCGCTACGAGTCGCTGATCGAACGTCTCGGCCTGCGCCGCTAAGTTTCGTGGCCGTTTGGTCAACCCGGTCTTGCGGTCAGAGTTCCTCTGACGCGAACCGGGTTGTCCGTTTTTGTACGACCGTTGCCCGGATAGGCCGGGCACGGGTTTTGGTGCGTTGCTGATCTAAAACGACCATAGGGGTCTCAACCGGTCGCGCGCACACCGTCCGTAGGGGTGGGGAAGGAAAGAAAATGTTTAACGTATTCAAGAAAGAAGTGATGTGGGGTGGGCGCCGCCTGACCCTTGAGACTGGCCGCATTGCGCGCCAGGCCGATGGGGCAGTTCTGGCGACTTATGGTGAGACGGCTGTGCTGTGCACGGTGGTTGGCGCCAAATCCGCCAAGCCGGGGCAGGATTTCTTCCCGCTAACCGTCAACTATCAGGAAAAAACCTTTGCCGCCGGCAAGATCCCGGGCGGCTTCTTCAAGCGTGAAGGCCGTCCGACCGAGAAAGAGGTTCTGACCTCGCGACTGATCGACCGTCCGATCCGCCCGCTCTTCGCCGATGGCTTCCGCAATGAAGTGCAGGTCGTCTGCACCGTGCTCAGCCACGATCTGGAAAATGACCCCGACATCGTCGCGATGATCGGCACCTCGGCTGCTTTGACGCTGTCGGGCATTCCGTTCTTCGGTCCGATCGGGGGTGCCCGCGTCGGTTATATCGACGGCGCCTATGCGCTGAACCCGACGACGGCGGATCTCGAAAAATCCTCGCTCGATCTGGTCGTCGCCGGCACGATCGAAGGCGTGCTGATGGTCGAATCGGAAGCAAAGGAGCTGTCCGAAGAGGTCATGCTGGGAGCGGTAGTGTTCGGCCATGAGGCGTTCCAGGAAATCATCCAGGCGATCATCGGCCTGGCCGAAGCCTGCGCCAAGGACCCGTGGGATCTGCCGGTCGCGAACGAGCATCAGGCGACCGCCAAGAGACGCCTGAAGGACCTAGTCGGCGACAAGGTTGCGACTGCGTATCTGGAAACCTCCAAGGCCGCACGTCACGACAAGTTGTCGGAAGCGAAGAAGGAAGCGGTCTCGGTCCTGGTCGAAGAAGGCATTCCGGCCGAGGTTATCGGTGCTGAGTTCAAGACGCTGGAGGCCGACATCGTGCGCGGCGCCATCTTGAAGACCGGCAAGCGTATCGATGGCCGCGATCTGGTCACCGTCCGCCCGATCGTCTCGGAAGTCGGCGTTCTGCCGCGTGCCCATGGCAGCGCCCTGTTCACCCGTGGCGAGACGCAGGCCCTTGTGGTGGCCACCCTCGGCACCGGGCAGGATGAGCAGATCATCGACGCGCTCGACGGCGAATACCGCGAGCATTTC
>CAIZEE010000064.1 GCA_903931835.1 uncultured Elstera sp. | reverse complement strand
ATGGGCAGCTTGCCATCATTCGCGTCGATCGTGGCAAGCGCCAAATCGGCCCAAGAGGCGGCCGAGGCACGCTCGGTCGCGTCCAGAATGCCGAAGAGGTGATGGGGGGCTCGTTTGAGAAGATCCTGACCGGGCCGTGCCGTCAGGATTTCCAGCGGGCGGTAGAGCTGCATCGAATCGGCGTTGATGACCACGCCGTCCAGCCGCTCCGCCAGATCGACCGCTAGGGCGGATTTGCCGCTCGCAGTCGGGCCGGCAATGACAAGGACCGGGCGGCGTCTGGCACCGCCCGGTCCCATCGTCGTGTTCAGCTCTATTCGACCTTGACGGTGATGAAGCGCAGCTCGCCCTTCTTGTCGACCAGCAACAGAACCGATTTCAGCTTCTTATCGGTCGCGGTTTTCAGCTTGGCCACCACGTCATCGGGCGACTTCACCTCTTCCTGGCCGATCTCGACGATTAAATCGCCGGGAGCAACGCCTTTTTCCGCCGCCGAGCTGGTATTGGAGACATCGGTCACCGCGACGCCGGCGGCGTCATCGGCCAGGCCGAACTTCTCCCGCAATTGCGGCGTCAGCGCCGACAGTTTCAGGCCGAGCGCCGAAACACTCGGGCCTGCGGCAACCGGCTCTTTGGAACTGGTGCTGCCGGCATCGGCAACTTCTTCGGTTTCCACCAGCGGGGCGACGACGACCTGCAGATTGACCTGCTTACCCTTGCGCCAGACCACGACATCGACCTTCTTGTCGATCGGCGTCTCAGCGACGATGCGGGGCAGGCGGCGGAACTCGTTGATGTCCTTGCCGTCGAATTTCAGGATCACGTCACCCTGCTCGACCTTGCCCTTGAACGCAGGGCTGCCTTCGCTCACCGTCGAGACGAGCGCACCCTCAGCCTTCGGTAGGCCAAGGCTCTCGGCGATCTCATCCGTTACCGACTGGATCTTCACGCCAAGCCAGCCGCGGCGGACCTTACCGAATTGCTTCAGCTGATCGATGATCGGCTTGGCTTCGTTCGACGGGATGGCAAAGCCGATGCCCACACTGCCGCCGGTCGGTGAATAGATCGCCGTGTTGATGCCGATCACCTCACCGGCCACGTTGAACATCGGGCCGCCCGAATTGCCGCGATTGATCGAGGCATCGGTCTGCAGGAAATCGTCATAGGGGCCGTTATTGATGTCGCGGCTGCGCGCCGACAGGATGCCGGCGGTGACAGTGCCGCCCAGGCCGAACGGATTGCCGATCGCGACAACCCAGTCGCCGACACGCGTGTGGTCGGCATCGCCCCAGGGCACGCTCGGCAGAGGCTTCGCCGAGGTAACCTTCAGCAGCGCCAGATCGGCCTTCACATCCTTGCCGACCAGCGTCGCCTTCAGGTTCGTGTTGTCCTGCAACGTGACGGTGATTTCGTCCGCATCGGCGATGACGTGGTTATTGGTCACCACATAACCCGCGGAGTCGATGATGAAGCCCGAACCCAGCGACATGGCGTGACGGGGCGGCCCCTCGCCGCCGCCCTTGCCCTTGTTCTGGCGCTCCATGAAATCCTTGAAGAACTGCTCGAACGGCGAGCCCGGCGGGAATTCCGGCATTTCGGGATGCGCGTTATCAGCCGTCTTGATGGTCTGCGTGCTGGAGATATTAACGACGGCCGGCAGCAGTTTCTCAGCCAGATCGGCAAAACTATCGGGGGCAGAGCGTGCGCCGGCGGGGGACACGGCCATGGCCGTTCCCAGCATGACGACGACGGGCAGAGCGATGCCCAGGCGGATCAGCTTCGCTACCCGGGTGGAGGGCTGCCGATCTGCAAGTTTCATGACCATATCGTGGTTTCCTCAAATGACATCGGGACGGCAATCGATGACGCGTCGATCCCGGCGGGTGAGAGAAGACGGCAACATATTGGCAATTTAGCGGCAAAGGTGTCGAACACCGAACCAAAATCTAGCATCAGGCGACGCGAATTAAAGGGCTGTCTCAGCCTTTGCGCGCAGCGGCAGCCCGGGATGGCGTCGCCGTTGCCTTGGCCGCCTTCTCCGCCCACAACTCGCAACCGGCATCAGGCTTGGTAAAGCGCTTTTTGTCGGAGCTGTCGGCAGCGCCCCGCCCCGGCGCCTGACAACGGCCATAACCGTTATCCTTGGCCCAGGTAACGGCGCGGGCACTGCCCAGTATCGCCGACGTCAAAGCTTCGGGTGCGCACCAATGCAGGCAGTTGCTGCACATATTGCGGGGACGAACCCGCTTTTGTGGTACCCGCACGACTTCTTCAACCGACAAAGCATCGCGTATTTTGCTGAAAAGCCCTGCCAACGAACTGCCCCCGATTGCCTGCCCGATGGAAATGCCGGCGCGTGCCCGCGTCTAAGTGGCGCCTGAATGAGTGTCAAAGTATCCATTAAAATTATGTGAATTGCAGCACATTTTAGCAATGCGATATTCGTGCGATGGCTTGGATGCTTCTCGGGTCAGGTTGTTTTTCCTAAATCGGCCCAGGCGTCATTATGGGGGGAAGCCATAGAGCATTATGATTGCGTCCTTCTGGCCTCGAGTGAGTGTTCCCGGCGTCGGGGAGGTGACGAGTTTCTTCAAAGTCGCTCGGGCCTTTTCACTAAGCTGATAGCCGAGCTCTCGGTAGCTCTCAAGCTGACCTTCATCGAAAAATTGATTGGCGGTCGGTTCATGGGGGAATTCCGGATGCGCCGCGCGATAAGCAAAGACGTCGGCGGGAAGATCTGTGACGATCGATGGCTTGATGTAGATGATGATTCCCCTCTTTCCGCTGCCATAGGTGATTGAGGCGACGGCGACCCCGCGCTCGGCAATGTTGAACTTCTGACGCAGGATGGGATCGGCCCCGGATCCCGGAATAAGACCGGTCAGATCAAGGACGCAGAAGCGAATCGAGGCACCGAAATCGACCCTGATGCGTTCGATCGCGTTGCCCAAATCGGCAAAGGTGAAATCGGGATCGGCACTTGCGTCCGAGACCACGATCACGTCGAGTTCGCGTCGGATAAGCTCGTACAGCCCGGTATTATCGAAATGGCCGCCATCGGAGAGTTCGACATACATGTCGTCTTCGCTGCCGCCGCCGCGAATCATGCTAATCAGGCCGGGATTGACGAAATCCGGATGGGGAGATTTGCGCAAGAAAAAGGCAAGGAGGGTATCCTTCAGCCAGCTCAGTATCGGCCTCGTGGACGCAGTTTCCGGGCGCCTGATCCAGTATCCCAAACGGATGTTAAGCAACGACAGAAGCAATGCGACAAAGGAATTTCTCGTAATCCCTTGGCCGCTTCCGCCGCTATAGGGATTGATGGCCGCACCGGATATCGCCATCGCGGAGGCAAGCGTCATGTGGTCGTCCAGAAATTCTTTGGTCTTTTGGTAGCCGGTCGCATCGCTACCGCAAAACAGCGGCGAGAGCAGGAAGCTATCGCCGCCTCGGCCCCGATATTCCTTCTTGGCCGAACCCGAGAGAACGATATTGGTGTTGATGAGATGATAGGGGGCACCCGCGCTCACATCCCTGCTTTGTGGACCCGGGCACATAGTGCTTAATTTCGCCTTGTCTGCTTTCTTTGCTGGCCGCCAGGACTGAGTTTCATATGCGGCTTCATTCGGCATAAAAACTTCCATCAGGCGGTCGCGATAGAGGCCGTGGAAGGAAATGCGATTGAGGTCGGCGGTCGATCCCAGGCCGTAAAAGGCTAACACGAGCAAGCCGAACCGTGTCCACACGACACTCTCGTCGACCCCTGCAAAGCAAAGGTGGGCAAGATAATAGGCGCCGAGCAAGAGGCTAAATATCAGCAGGATCGTCGAGGCGACGATCAGTACGCCTCGGAGATTCAGGATGCCGCCAGCTCCGCCTTCGATCTGCTTTGAAAGCCTGGAGGCTGCCGCTGCGATGCCGGTAAGCGTACCGAGAACGCTGACCGTCGGTGTCAGGAGATCGCCAAAAAACGTGTCGGTCCAATCTTCGAGCAGCGTATCGACATAAGGAATGGCCGCCAGCAACAGCAGTGTTGCGATGAAGGCCACAAAGTATCCCGCAGTACACTGAAAAAAACGCCGGACCGGATAGGCCTTAGCCCAAGT
>CAIZEE010000063.1 GCA_903931835.1 uncultured Elstera sp. | reverse complement strand
CGACGCTGCTGGAGCGTGTGCTGAACCCGCCTTATGCCAGCCCGCGAACCCGGTTTGCGGCCGGATTGCTGACCGTTATCGTTGTGCTCGCCATGGCGGGCGCTTTGGGTGCTGTCGTTGCGGCACTGGCCACGTATCCCAAGGGCTGGATCGCCCAACTCGTTTTGTTCGCGATCCTGGTGGCGCAGCGCGATTTGTTCGATCACGTCCGGGCGGTTCGAAAGGCGCTGATCAAAGGTGGCGTCCATGCCGGGCGGGAGGCGGTCGGTAAGATCGTCGGACGCGATACGGAAAGCCTCGACCACCATGCCGTGGCCCGTGCTGCCATCGAAACGCTGGCGGAGAATTTCAGTGACGGTGTTATTGCGCCCAGCCTGTTCTTTCTGGTGCTCGGGCCGATCGGCCTGTGCGTCTACAAGGCGATCAACACGCTGGACAGCATGATCGGCCATCGCACGGCGCGCTACCGCTGGTTCGGCAAGGCGGCGGCCAGGATCGACGATGCCGCCAATCTGATCCCGGCGCGCCTGTCGGGTATCATCCTGTGCATTGCCGCCATATTGACGCCGACCGCCAATCCGTTCCGCGCTTTCATCACAATGATCCGCGACGCGCCGAAGCATCGCTCGCCCAATGCCGGCTGGCCCGAGGCGGCGATGGCCGGCGCCTTCGATCTGGCGTTGGGCGGTCCCCGCAAATATGGCCATGACCTGCTGCGCGAGCCCTGGCTCGGCACCGGGCGGGCGCGTGCGATCCCGAGCGATATCGGCCGTGCCTTGTGGCTGTTCGCCATGGGCTGCCTGGTTCACGCGCTGCTGCTCGTGATGGGCATTGCCGCGATCCTGGCGTTCAGCGGCGATGTTTAACATCCGGCCCTCGCGAGCTTAAGCAACCGGTCGAGGTCGATCGCGCTGCGCAGATGGTCGGCCAGGCGGTCGAGCACCAGGTCGATCGACCGGTCATAAGCGACGCTCGAGGCAAAACCACTTCGGAGACGGCCGAGATACGCGGTGCGAAACGCATCCGAGGCGAATATTCCGTGCAAATAGCATCCGGCAATCAGCCCATCACCCGAGACGGCGCCATCGCCGTTGTCGAGAAATGGTCGGGCGCGATCGACACCGGTTGTTTCGCCCATATGCATTTCATAGCCGCTAACCGGCACGCCACCGAACCCGGTCTCGATCCGCGCCAGATGTTTCGTCGGCGCCAACACCGTATCGATCTCGAGCAGACCCAGCCCTTCCGTCGATCCTGCCGGTCCTTCGATCCCGTCCGGATCGGCGATCCGCCGCCCCAGCATCTGATACCCGCCGCATAGGCCGAGGATCGGTCGTCGCCGCCGCCAATGCGCCTTAAGATCGATGTCCCAGCCCTGGGCGCGCAATGCCGCCAGATCGGCGATCGTCGCCTTGGAACCGGCCAAAATGATGAGATCTGCTTCGACTGGAATCGGCTCGCCCGCCTGAACCATCACGACCGAAACACTGTCTTCTGCCATCAACGGATCGAGGTCGTCAAAATTCGCGATATGCGGCAAGACCGGGACGGCGATCACCATGGTGTGAGCCCGCGCGGCGCCTTGTCTCGCGGCGAGCGCCACCGAGTCTTCAGGAGGCAGCAACGCCGCATCGCCGAACCATGGCACGATGCCGAGACATTCCAGGTGCGTGTGCTGGCGGATGGTTTCGAGCGCCGGTTCAAACAGCGTCTGATCGCCCCGAAACTTGTTGATGAGATACCCCTTCAACCGCCTGCGTTCGGCGGGCGGCAGGACCGCGTGTGTCCCGATAAGGCTGGCGATGACGCCGCCGCGATCGATATCGCCGATCAGAATGACCGGTAAATCTGCGGCTTCGGCGAACCCCATATTGGCGATATCGCCGGCCCGCAAATTGACCTCAGACGCGCTGCCGGCCCCCTCAACCAGCACCAGATCGGCATCGCGGCTGATGGCGGCGAAGCTGCTGAGCACGGCATCGAGCAGACCCGGCTTCATCGCCTGATAGTCGCGGCCGCTGGCCTTGCCGACGACCTGGCCGCGCACCACGATCTGCGCTTCACCGCCGGCCTGTGGCTTTAGCAGTACCGGGTTCATATCGCTCGATGGCTCGACATTGCAGGCGCGCGCCTGTAGCGCTTGCGCGCGACCGATTTCTCCACCGTCTGCCGTTACGGCGGCATTGTTTGACATGTTCTGGGGTTTGAACGGACGGACGCGCAACCCGCTTTGCGCGAAGGCGCGGGCAAGCCCTGCCACTAGCAGCGATTTGCCGACATCCGATCCTGTCCCCTGGAACATCAACGCTGCCGCCATGTCAGAATTCGATGCCCTTCTGTGCTTTGACGCCGGAGCGGAACGGGTGCTTCACCATGGTCATCTCGGTGACGAGATCGGCCGCGTCGATCAACTCGGGCTTTGCCGTTCGGCCCGTGACGACGATATGCAGATCGGGGCGCCGCGCGCTCAGAGCGGCAACCACCGTCGCGAGGTCGAGATAGTCGTAGCGCAGCACGATGTTGAGCTCATCGAGGATGATCAGTGAATAGCTCGGATCAGCCATCATCTCCCGCGCTGCCGCCCAGGCCTTGGCCGAGGCAGCCAGATCGCGCTGGCGATCCTGTGTGTCCCAGGTGAAGCCTTCGCCCAGGATTTTCAGCACGACCTGATCAGGGAACTTCTCAAGCACGCCGCGCTCGCCGGAACTCCAGGCGCCTTTCACGAACTGGACGATGCCGATCTTCATGCCGTGGCCGATCGCGCGCATCGCCATACCGAAAGCGGCGGTCGACTTGCCTTTGCCGAGGCCGGTATGGACGATCAGCAGACCGCGCTCCTCCGTCTTGGTCGCCAGCATCTTGTTGCGCGCGGCGCGGCGCTTGGCCATTTTCTCGGCATGTCGGCGATCGAGTTCGGCTTCGGACAGCATCTCATCGGTCATTGGCTCAATTCCTCAAGCATGCTGCCCGCCTGGTTCGAACGGGGTTGCCACAATCCCCGGCGGATAGCCTCGTCAAAGCGCTGTGCGATTTCGCGCAAAGCGGCGGGATTGGCGGTGCGGATGAATTCGCGCGTCTCCGGATCGACCAGATAGGCCTGATACAGCGCATCGAAATGCGCGGCGGAAACAAGGCCGGTGGTTGCCTGAAAGGCGAACAGATAATCGACTGTGGCGGCAATCTCGGCGGCACCCTTGTAGCCATGGCGCTTCAGGCCGGCGAGCCATTTGGGATTAGCGGCCCGTCCGCGCACGATCTTGGCGAGTTCTTCCTCAAGCCGCTGAATGCGCGGGAATTCGGGTCGCGAATGATCATTGTGATAGACCGCCGGCCGCTCGCCCTTCAGCGTCGCCACGGTGACCGCGAGGCCGCCCTCGAACTGATAGTAATCATCGCTGTCGAGCAGATCGTGTTCGCGGTTATCCTGGTTATGGACCACTGCCTCGACCTTTGCGAGCAGCCCTGATAGCCGGTCGCGCGCCTCCAGACCCTCTGCTGCTCCGCCATCGGCATCGCTGCCATAGGCGTAACCGCCCCAGGCGAGGAAGGCCTCTGCCAGATCTTCGGGTCCGCTCCAGCCCGACTCGTCGATCAAGGCCTGTAATCCGGCGCCGTAGGCACCCGGTTTCGCGCCGAAGACGCGGAATGAAGCACGGCGTTTGGCGGCCGGCGCTGACACTCCATCCGCCATCAACTCGGCAGTTGCTGCACGGACATGAACCGCCAGCGGATTGACCGAATCGGGTTCATCCAACGCCGCCACCGCTCGGGCCGCGCGGTCAACCAGATCGATTAGGCCTGGAAAAGCGTCGCGGAAGAAACCCGAGACGCGCAAGGTTACGTCGACGCGGGGCCGGTCGAGCAGCGATGCCGGCATGATCTCGAACCCCGTCACGCGATGCGAGGCGGCGTCCCAGACAGGCCTGACACCCATCAGCGCCAGACACTGCGCGATATCGTCGCCGCCGGTGCGCATCGTCGCGGTGCCCCAGGCGCTGAGCGCCATGCGTTTGGGATACGACCCATGATCCTGGGCAAACCGCTCGACCAGCATCTGCGCCGATTTCCACCCCAGCAGCCAAGCGGCGGGAGTGGGGACCGCGCGCGTGTCGACCGAATAGAAATTCCGCCCGGTCGGCAGCACATCTGGCCGCCCGCGCGTCGGCGCACCAGAGGGTCCGGGCGGCACGAAGCGACCGTCCAATCCGCGCAGCAGCCCGTCAATCTCGGCTTCCCCGCAAATTTCGACCCGGGCTCGCAAAACCGTGTCGATCCAGCCGAGTACCGCCTGGGTGCGCGGTAGATCGCCGGCGTCACCGCCAGTCACCAAGTCGCTAGCCAGCGCCTCCAGCCTTTCTACTGTGTCGCCGACAGTTCGCCATGCGCTGTCGCCAGCTAGCTGGGCTGGGCGTTTGCCGGTCCATGGCTCCGCCAAGCCGGGGGCTAGCGGATCGAACGCCAATTCCAGATCATCGGCGAGGGCGCGCAGCAGCGATGCGTTGGCGCCGCTGCCGTCGCCACGTGGCACACGGGATAGCGCGATCATCAGATCGGTCAGTTGCCGGTCCTTTGGCGCCAGCCCAAAGACATGCAGCCCGTCGCGGATCTGCAGCTCCTTCAAATCGCACAGGAAGCCGTCCAGGCGTTTCAGCGAGGTGCCAAGATCGCTGCCGCGCACCATGCCGCAATCATCGGCAATGCCGCTTTGCTCGGCCAGTTCCACGATCGCCTTAGCCAGCGGTGCCGTGCGTCGGGGATCGAGCGTGCTTGCCTGATAATACTCATCGACCAGGTTTTCGAGATCGCGCATCGGGCCGTAGCTTTCGGCCCTTGTCAGCGGTGGCGTCAGATGATCGATGATGACAGCGCTGGTGCGGCGCTTGGCCTGACTGCCTTCACCAGGGTCATTGACGATGAACGGGTAAAGATGGGGGATCGCGCCCAGCACGGCCATCGGAAAGCATTCGGGGCTAAGCGCCAGCGCCTTGCCGGGCAGCCATTCGAGCGTGCCGTGCTTGCCGATATGCACGAGGGCGTGTGCGCCGAATTCCTGGATCAGCCACAGATAGCTCGCGAGATAGAAATGCGGCGGCGGCAGATCGGGATCGTGATAGCTCGATTGCGGATCGATGTGATAGCCGCGCGCCGGCTGGATCAGGATGACGGCATTGCCGCAGCGATAGCCCGAGAGTGCAAAGGCGTTGTCGATGACATGCGGGTCGTTTTCAGGTGATCCCCAACGTTCCGTAACGCGCGCCTGAACGGAAGCGGGCAGGCGGGCGAGGGCGGCCTTATAGGCGCTGACCGGCCATGTCAGGGGCGCTACGCGAGCAGCGCGTCCGTCAAGCGCGTTGGTGGGGCCCATGCTGAGCCGCGCCATCAACTCGGCCGATGAGCCTGGCGCGTCCGCTATCGTGTAACCGTTCGTCTCCAGCGCCCGCAAAATCTCGATCGTGGCGGCCGGCGTATCCAGCCCAACGCCATTGCCGAGACGCCCATCGCGCGTTGGATAATTGGCGAGGATTAGCGCCACGCGCCGCTCCGCCGTAGGGCAGGCGCGGAGCCTTGCCCAGGACAGCGCCAGATCGGCGACGTGATCGACCAAAGCCGGTTCGGGCACATGCTGCGCGAGTTCAGCCTCGGTCAAGGGATCGCGCTCGGCCTGGCGCTTGAAGGAAATGGCGCCGGCGCTGATCCGCCCGTCGATCTCCGGTAGAGCGACATTCATCGCGATGTCGCGGGGGCTGAGGCCGAGCGTGCCGGCAGCCCAACTCTCTGCGTCGCCGCTCGACAGCACAGCCTGCAGCACTGGACAATCAGCCCGGCTCAGCGCCGTCTCCGCCATCACGCCGCCGGCATTGCCGATCGCGAAGCCGGTCAGGTTGATGATGGCGGCGGGCGGATGACGTTTGAAAACGCCGTCGAGGAACGGCGCTGCTTCGGGATCTTTCAGACTGGCGACGAACAGTGCGATTGGGTTCGACCCGCGCTCTCGAAACGCCGCCAGTAGCGCCTCGACGGGTGCGGTGTCGCCGGCTTGAACGAGCGCGCGGTAGAACAGGATCGGGACAACGGGAGCGCCATCGGTAACCGGCTTGGCGTCGAAAACGCCGAATTTTGGTAAGACCGTCGGTTCGGCGTAGTCCGATCGGAAGCCGATCAAGCCGCCAAGCCGGCGTAAAACTTGCTCGGCGTTGTCGATGCCGCCCTCGATGAAATGGCGATGCAGGGTGCCACCATCCAACGTGCTCAATGCTGCCAATTCCGCATCCGGCTTATCGTCGCCCGGCAGGAACGCAACCTCGATACCCCGCCGCCGCGCCAGATCGACGATCCGCTCGACGCCGTAACGCCAATAGGACACCCCACCCAACAGACGCACGACGATCAGCCGGGCGTGCTCCAGCACCGATTCGACATAGAGATCGACCGAGATCGGGTGGCCGAGGCGCAGCAGATTGGCAAGCCGCAGGCTCGGGAAATCCTCCCCCAATCGCCGCCGCGCCGCCGCCAGACAGGCGAGGTCGCTATCGGCCGCCGACAGGATCACGATATCGCCTGGCGTCTGCGCCAGATCGATCGCGACCGCGTCGTCACGCGGGGTTGCGGTGGCGGCGAGCAGATGCATTACGCGGCGACCAGCTCCACGCCGATCTCGGCGGAAATGGCGGCGCGATCCAGGCCCTTTTTGCCGATGATGACGAGGGCGCTCGACGGCGTCTCGCCCTTTTCCCAGGCCCGGTCGAAATATCGATCGAACCGCCCGCCCACACCTTGTACGACGCAGCGGCGCTCGGCACCTTTGATCGCGAGGAAGCCCTTGATGCGCAGAATATCGTGGACGTCGGCAACCATGCTCAAGCGCGCCAGCAGCGGGTCCGGGTCGCCGACCCAGCCGAACGGCAAAACGAAACTCTCAAAATCGTCGTGATCATGTTCGTCCTCCGCGTCATGGACCGAGGCGCGCTGGGCGAGGTCGTCCTCGGCGGCGGCGCCCAATCCCAGCATGACCGCGATCGGCAGCTTGCCGTGGGAGGCGGAGATCGCCTTCACGCCCGGCCGCATATGGCTGAGCAGCGTGTCGGAGATGCGCGACGCGGCATCGCCCGTCAGCAGATCGGTCTTGTTGATCACCACCAGATCGGCGCAGACGAGCTGATCGACGAACACCTCGGCCAGGGGGTTCTCATGGTCGAGCGACGGGTCGGCCGCGCGTTGACGCGCGACCTCCGCCGGATCATCGGCAAAGCGGCCATCGGCGACGGCAGGGCCGTCGATCACGGTGATGACGCCGTCAACCGTGACGCGCGCCTTCATGGTCGGCCAGTTGAAGGCGGTGACCAGCGGCTTTGGCAGAGCAAGTCCGCTGGTTTCGATGATGATATGATCGGGCGGGTTGGGCCGGTCGATCAGGCTTTCCATGGTGGGCAGGAAGTCATCGGCGACGGTGCAGCACAGGCAGCCATTGGCGAGTTCACGGATGCTGTCGTCATCGCAATCGGAAATGCCGCAGCCCTGGATGATGCCGCGATCGATGCCGAGATCGCCGAATTCATTAATAATGAAGGCAAGCCGCTTTCCTTTCGCCTGCTCGATCAGATGGCGGATCAGGCTGGTTTTACCGGCACCCAAAAAGCCGGTGATGATGGTGGCGGGGATCTTCGCAGACATGGCGGCGCTCCTGGGGCTTCTATTTGAGGGTTAGCGGCAGGCCGGCCGCGATGAAATAGACGAGGCTCGCGGCCTCTGCGATGCGTTGATTGAGGATGCCGGCTTCGTCTCGGAATCGCCGGGCCAGGCGGTTATCGGGCACGATGGACAGCCCGACTTCATTGGCGATGAAGATGACGGGGGTGGCGAGCTGGGGCATGGTCGTCAAAAGCTCAGCCGTCTTCGTCTCGATATCGATTTCGGCCAGCATCAGATTGCTCAGCCACAGCGTCAGACAATCAACCAGGATAGGCCGCCCTGCGCCCGCTGCCTCACGCAGCGCTGCCGCCAGTTCGATCGGCTCCTCAACCGTCGCCCAGCCTGCGCCGCGCCGCGCACGATGTTCCGCGATGCGCGCTTCCATCTCACTGTCGCGGGCCTCACCGGTCGCCAGATAGACGCCGCCGCCGGCAGCCTCGACAAGGCGTTCGGCAAAGCGGCTTTTGCCCGAGCGGGCGCCGCCCAGGACCAGGGTAATTGGGGAAATCTGTACGGCAGCCGGCTTATCGCCAGCGACCCTGTCTCGATCCATATCCGCCCCCTTCCTCCGCCCGAGGAAGTCAAAGCCTTGTTATGGACGAGGAGGTCTCCTGGCTCGGGGTCTACAGCTCAAACCCGCCTTCCCAGCCTTGATTGGCCAGTGGTTATGGGTTGAGCCTCGCCGCTTACAGTTGCGGGGGCAGCGCCGGCATCACACCGGACTTCCCTGTCTCGTCACGTCGTTTAGGTATGACGGAGGGTGGGGCGGGACGCAAGAGGGATGGCGGGGGTAACGTGCGGTTACACGACCTCGAAGTCGGCGATAATCGGCGCGTGGTCGCTACACGGCTCGCTACCCGGGAATTCCAGTGAGACGATAACGAATTGCTGCCGTCCTGAGATTGCTGCGGGGGGTGTAACCACCAACAATATTCAGCCCGCCGCATAGCAGATGACGCCATACGCAATGAACTGCGCTGTCGCAAACCCGGCATCGATTGCCGCGAGTGTCACGCTACGTGCCGCGAACATATAGACCACAACCATACTG
>CAIZEE010000062.1 GCA_903931835.1 uncultured Elstera sp. | reverse complement strand
GCGTCCATCGTGAAGTATGGGTCGAGGCCGATATTATTGACGCCGCCGGCATCGGTCGCATCGCCATACCGGGTGCCGATGAAGCGGCCGAGCAGCGACGCCTGGATAGCGTTCTTGTCATAGAGCACCCCAAGCGAGGCGGTGTCCTTTGGCGAGTCCGAGACGTTGCTGCCGGGATTGGTTCCGCTGCTCGTGAATTTGGCGCTGTTCAGGCTCGCATTGGCGAACACGCTGGCGCCCCAGCCGACGATATAGGTCGCTTCGGCTTCGATGCCCTGATAAATCGCGCCGCCGCCATTGGTGAAGATGGTGTTGCCGTTGATCGATTCGTGCTTCAGCAGATTGCCGAAATAGATGTAGTACGCGTCGGCCGACACCGTCAGCGGACCGGTCTGATAGCTGGAGCCGATCTGGTAGTTCCAGCTTGCTTGCGGCTTCAACGGATCGTTGCTCGGATTGGCAGACCGGTAAGTCGTATTTTCGTTCGGCGCCAGAAAGCCGTTCGCCGCCTGGGCGTAGACAGCCCAGCCGGGGGTGATCAGGTAGTGGACCGCGAGCGAGGGCAGCAGCTGGTCGAACGTCTTGTTGTATTGCAGCGGCAGTTCCGAGCCCTGATTGACGTCGGCTGAGATATTGCGGGTGAAATTGTCGTAGCGCAGGCCGGGCGAGATCACCAGATCGGGGATCGGCTTCACATCCACCTGAACGAAGGGCTGGATCGTGTCGAGCGTCTGATGGATCTCACGCTGGACGCCATTGGCGTCGAGGCTGGTATCGATCGCGTTATTGCCCGCCAGATTGACGTCGAACAGCGAGCGGCGATTGATCTGGTGATCGAACCAGATACCGGTCTGGATGTCGAAATAGGCAAATTCCTTCTTGATCGTATCGGTCGTGCCGATCGAGCGATAATCATTCTGGAGCAAGGTGCCAGGGACTTCGCCTGGCCCGAAAAACGTGCTGATCGAGTTGTTGGTCAGCGTATTGGCCTGGTCAGCACCCTGGGTGCCCGAGTGGTAATAGGCGTAGGTGTAGACCTTTGCATCCAGCGACCAGCCGTCGCCGAAGGAGGATTTCACACCGGCATATTCGAAGTCGGTCTGAATGATGTCGTGGTTGTAGGCGAAGTAGTTCATATCGCCGGGATTCTTGGACAGGCCGAAATTCGGGCCGAACTGAGCCAGCTGGGCGGCGGTGGCGCCGCTGGCGAAATGCTGATCGATTTCATTCAGCATGCCGACCACGGTCAGCGTCGTGGTGGGGCCGAGCGGCGTTACCACCTTGCCGAAGACGTTCTGCCGATTCTGCGAGGCGTTGGTCAGATAGCCGTCGCTGTTCAGCCCCTCAACATCCAGTAACACGGTGGTATCGCGGTATTTTTCGATTCGACCGCTATCAACCTCTCCACCCACGACCGAGGTATTGAAGCTGCCATAAGTCGCATAGGGATTGAGCGTGAAGGTCGACAGCGGATCCTTCGACTGGACCGCGATGGTGCCGCCGAACGTCGCATTGCCGATCGTCGCCGCGGTCCCCGGTCCGCGATCGACCAGCACCGAGCCCAGATCATGACCCATGAAATACGACGTGGTGTGATGGGTGAAGTCGTTCGCGTCGCCCCAGGGAATGCCATCAAAGGTGACGTTGAACTGACCGTCCTGGAAGCCGCGGATGCTCAGGATCTGATTTTCCATCAGCCCCGGACCATTCGGCGACACGCCATTCACGCTCGGCGTGTATTTGATGACATCGTCGTAGTTTGAGCTCAGCGGGATGTTTTCTTCAATGAATTTGCGGGCAACCAGCGACTCCGGCTGGATTGCGTCGAGTGGCGCCACGCTGGGGGCGACATCGATCGCCTTCTGCTTGGTATCGGTAACGGTGATCGACGGGATGTTCGCTTGCGCGGTCTGTTCTTGAGCCGATGCGCTCGCGATGCCGAGCGCCATCAGGCCAATGCCATAAAGTAAGGCCAGTCTTGTGTTCATTCGAGTTCCTGCTTCCTGAGTGAAGATGGGTAGTGGCAGAAGTGCTTAAGCTGGTGAGTGGATATCGCGCTCACAGCCTAAGTTGATATTAATAATGATTCTCAATCGGTGAATTTATTGGCCGCTTACTCGTGTAATTCTGCATATATATTCAATATTATATATCGATGCGGCTTGCGGACCTGCTTCTAGTCGGGAGATAGTGGCGCGTCAATATTGAGAATACGGGCGACACAATAAATTCATATTGTGTTTCATCGTGTAATAGTTCGGTAATATTTTACTCAAAATCGTAACCTGCCCCCTCTTCCCATTTAGCGGTCCTTGGCCGATAACGATGTCGCGTCGCCGGGTCGCGGCGGTTGATGTGGTATGGAGAGCGAGATGGTGGGATGCCGGATGATCGGTGTGATGCTGATGGCGCTGTTGCCTGGGATTGCCGGTGCGGCTGAGTTGCCGGGGCTGAAACCAGTCGGTTCGATCGCAATCCCTGACGGGGGCTGGGATTACGCTGCGGTCGATGCGGCGGCCCGGCGTCTGTATCTCTCACGCAGTGATGGCGTGATGGTGCTGGATCTGGATACCGGCAAGGTCACGCCCACACTGGTGCCGGGCAAACGCGTACACCAGTCGCTGCCGCTGCCGGACGGGCGGCTGCTCAGCACCAATGGCGACAGCAACTCCGCCACCCTGTCAAACGCGTCTGATGGCAGCGTGATCGCCGAAATCCCGACCGGGCAGAAGCCGGATGCCGCCGTCTATGATCCGGTGAGCAAGCTCGTGCTGGTGATGAACGGCAAAAGCGGCGACATCACCTTGATCGATCCCGCATCCGCCAAATCGGTCGGCACGATCGCGGTCGGCGGCGCGCTTGAATTCGCCGTGGCCGATGGGCTTGGCCATGTCTTCGTCAATGTCGAGGACAAGAATGAACTGGTGACGATCGATACCGCCCAGCGCAAGGTGACGGACAAAGCCGTTCTTAAGGGCTGCGATGGGCCGAGCGGTCTCGCCTATGACACTGAGGACAAGCTGCTGCTATCGGTGTGCGGCAACAAGGTTGCGATCGTCTCGTCGGCAGTGACCGGCAAAGCTCTCGCCAGCGTCGCGATCGGCACTGGTCCCGATGCCGCGATCTGGGACGAGGCGGCAAAGCTGTTCTATGTGCCCTGCGGCAGCGACGGGGTCTTGAGCGTGATTGCGGTGGTGGGCGGAAAAGTCACCTCGCTTGGCCCTATCCCGACGCATAAGGGTGCGAGGCTCGGCGCGCTCGACCCGAAGACCGGGCGCCTCTATCTGCCGACTGCGGATTATCAGCCGGCCACTGCGGGCGAACGGCCGAAATCGGTCGCAGGGAGTGTGCGTTTGTTGGTGCTGGGCACGAACTGACATCTACCATCTGCCCTTCCCCTCTCTGCCCCTCGGGGCGGAGAGGTCGGGTGAGGTGGGGGCTGGCACGGCCTAGGAGCGTTAGAACGCTTGGGGGCTTGGCCGTTACGCCGGGTTTCGAAACGATGGACAGTATCGACGCACTCCCACCTCACCTAGCCTCTCCGCCCCCGGGGCCTATGGGATGCACACATCTTCCATTTGAGCTGAGAGCTGCAGTCTGATTCTCTGAGCATGGCGCTTG
>CAIZEE010000061.1 GCA_903931835.1 uncultured Elstera sp. | reverse complement strand
GCCGGCGCCGTGGCCATGCTGACGATCTCCGCGAGCACAGCCTATGCCGTGGGTGAGGTCATCGGCGGCGCCGGGCACAGCTTCAACCGATCGATCCGGACTGCGCCGGCTTTCTACGCTGCCAACCTTGGAATGGCGCTGGCCGCCGGAGCGATCGTACTGATCCCAGGTGTCCCACTGCTTGCAATCGCGTTGAACGCCAACCTGCTGGCGACCGTGCTGATGCCGCCCGCGCTGATCTTCCTATTGATGATGGCCAATGACCGCGACCTGATGGGCACTCGGGTGAATGGTCGGGCAACTAACGCCTTAGGCATCCTGATTACGGTGGTCGTCACATTGGCCGGCGCTGGCTATGCCGTCGTCGCTTTCGCAAACTCATTTGGCGGCAGGGACGGCTGAGCCATGCCCAACATTGAAGTCCAAAAGCTGAGCGATGGACATCCGGACGATGAGTTGCTGTTTGCTCTGGAGCCGGACCAATTGGTCGCCGCGTCGTCGCGGCCGCTGCCGCGCTATATCCTGGGGCGCACTGCGACTCTAGCGTTGTGGGCGCTCCGCGGCTTCGTGCTGATCATCACCGCACTTGTCATCTACACGTTCGTTCTATCGCTGCGATGAGGCGACGTACCCTTCTGCTGGGTGCCGGTGGGCTGACGCTTGTCGGGGCCGAGGCCGCATATCTTGGACATCGGCGCACCGGCTCGATGGAGGAGTACGAGGCATCGGTCGCGGCGACCCGAACGGCTCTGTCAAAGCGACCTGAATTGCGTGATTTCATTCGGCTGGCGACATTGGCGCCGAACGGCCACAACACGCAGCCTTGGCGGTTTCGGATCGGCGAGAACCGGGTCGATATTGTGCCTGATTTTACCAGGCGCACTGCCGTGGTCGATCCGGACGACCACCATCTGTTCGTCGGCCTCGGCTGCGCCGCCGAAAATCTCGCCATCGCAGCCAACGCAAACGGACACGCTGGCAGTGTCGCGTTCGACACAGTCGGGCGCGGCATGGTCAGCTTTATCTTCGAAAACGGGCCGGGGGCTGACCTCGCGCTGATGGACGCGATACCACGGCGGCAATCGACTCGCGCCGAATTCGATGGCAGGCAGGTGGGCAGCGACGATCTGCGCGCGTTGGTCGCGGCGGCCAAAACGCCCGGCGTCGATCTCATCCTTGTCACCGATCGTTCCGGCATCGACGGTGTGCGCGACCTCGTCGTCGCGGGCAACACGACGCAGATGGCTGATCCCGCGTTCATACACGAGCTGAAATCATGGCTGCGCTTCAGCCCACGCCAGGCGATGATATCAGGTGATGGCCTGTTCAGCGCGTCGAGTGGCAACCCGGCGCTCCCGGAATGGATCGGGGGCATTGCGTTTGATCTGTTTTTCAAAGCAGCGTCTGAAAACGACCGATATGCCCGGCAGCTCCGTTCCTCGTCCGGCGTCGCCGTCTTCGTCTCCGAACACGCCGATCCGGACCATTGGGTGCGCGTCGGCCGCGCGTGCCAACGGTTCGCTCTGAAGGCGACCGCGCTTGGCCTCAAGCATGCGTTTGTCAATCAGCCTGTCGAGGTGCCGGCTCTGCGGCCGGAACTGGCGGCCTTGGTGGGACTGCCTGGACGCCGGCCCGACATTGTCATGCGCTTCGGTTACGGGCAGCCGCTCCCATTCTCGGCCCGCAGGGCAGTCGACGTGGTCTTGGCCACATGATCTTGCCAG
>CAIZEE010000060.1 GCA_903931835.1 uncultured Elstera sp. | reverse complement strand
TTGTCGCCAAAGTCGATGAACTGATGGCGCTTTGCGATCAGTTGGAAGCAAGCCTCGCCACCGCCGACGACACCCGCCGCCGCCTGCTCGACGCGCTTCTCGCCGATGCGCTGATCCCCGCCACTATCTCAAATGCAGCGTAGGGCCCAGCGTCGTCAGGCTGCCGTCGAAACCCGGATTTCCAAGACCAGCCCCGCCGCCGTGGCGAGATTGACCAGGGCGTCGAGCGAGAACTTTCCGAGCTTGCCACGCAACAAATCGTTCAACCGAGGGCGGGTGATGCCAAGCCGGGCCGCAGCCGCTTCCTGCGGCAAATCCCACGATGTGACGCGCGCCACCAGGAGGCTAAGCAGATCGGCCCGCGCCTTCATATTCGCAGCTTCAGCCGGCGTGTCGGCCAATGCGTCGAACACATCGTCAAATGTCTGAACTTCCATCTTCTAGCCCTTCCATTCGCGTAACCGCTTCGCAGCCAGATTGATATCCGTTGCTGATGTCTGCTGTGTCTTCTTCTGAAACGCGTGAATAACAATAACGCTGTCGCCCTGGGTCGCCAGATAGATCACCCGAAACGCGCCGGCAGCTTCCCGTATGCGAATCTCACGCACGCCTGAACCGACGACGTTCATAGGTTTCCAGTCTGTAGGATCGTGCCCCTTTTGAACTTCCCTCAATTGATAGCCGGCAGACGAGCGGGCTTGATCGGGAAAGTCCCGAATACGGGCAAGGCTGTCGCCAAGGAAAACGATCGGCTTCACCGTTACAATGTATCCGTTTTGATACACAGGCGCAACTGTATGCGCATTCGCCGCGCTTTTCGCCTCACTTCAAGTTTTGGTGGCCCCTGCCGGAATCGAACCGGCACGCCCGAAGGCTCGCGATTTTAAGTCGCGTGCGTCTACCAGTTCCGCCAAGGGGCCCCTGTGGCTGGGCGTTTAGGCGCCAGCGCGTTCTTGTTAGACCAGCGATCGGGGCAATCGCAAGCAGGATTGCGAAGCGGCCTTATCCAGACGGCTGTTCATCCGGTGTTCCGCCGAATGAGACGACCATTTGCCGGACGGCATCGGCGGCATCGGCGAGCAACGTTGGCTCCGTCGATCGCAAGACCAGGCTGGTGCCGAACCTGCCGTCACGGAAATAAGGATAGCTGCCGATTTCCACCGCTTCGAAGCGATGCTGGATCGCCTCAAGCTCGGCGGCAATCGCCCCTTCGGCAAGACCACAGGATATCGTGTGCTGGAGCATGCGCTCACCACCGGAGAGGCGCGACGCAAGACCATCGAACATCGCGCGCAGAATGGCCGGAACACCCGCCATCACAAAGACATTACCGATCTGGAAGCCGGGCGCGCGGGAGACGGGGTTGTCGATCAGGATCGCCCCTTCCGGCACATCGGCCATACGCAGCCTGGCCGGCGTCAGCTTGCCTGGGTCGTAATGCGCCGACAGCGCGCTGACGGCATCGGGGTGGCGGATGAGCTTGACGCCGAACGCGACCGCGATCGAGGCGGCGGTGATGTCGTCATGGGTCGGGCCAATGCCGCCGGAGGTGAAGACATAGTGGTAACGCTCGCGCAGCGCGTTGACCGCCTGAACGATCTCGCCCTCGATATCCGGCACGACCCGCGCCTCGCGCAGCCGAATCCCAAGTTTTTCGAGCCCGGCCGCGACATAGGCGATGTTGGCATCCTGCGTGCGTCCCGACAGGATCTCATTACCGATAACCAGGACTGCGGCGGTAACCGGCTCGGTCATCGGTCAGGCCTTGGCGTCGGCGACGAAGCCCGCGGCCTCAATGCCGACGATCGCGCACAGCTCGTCATTATCCGATGTGTCGCCGCTGATGCCGACACTGCCGAGCAAGGTCCCCGCCTCGTCACGAATGAGTACGCCACCGGCGACCGGCACGATTGGTCCCAACGTCGCGACGCCTTGGAAGAAATGCGGCCGGTCGATCGCGCGTTTTTCCAGACCCCGGCTCGATATGCCGAGTGCGGCCGCACCGAATGCCTTGGCATGGGCGACCTGGCCGCGCATAAAACTGGTATTGTCCTGCCGCTGCAGGGCGATGGTGTGACCGCCGGCATCAAGCACCGTGACCGCTAGGGGATTAAGAGATAGCTCCTTCGCCTTGGCCAAGGCGGTTTCGATGATGCGATTGGCGTCGGCCAGTTTCAGCGTCTTCATAGTCTCTCCCGCAGCCCCTTTTGATCCTTAGTTTTTGCCGAGACGGCCAAGCCTGGCGCCGGCATAGACCCGCTCGCGCAACGGTCGCCACCATTCCTCATGGTTGAGATACCACGAAACGGTGTGCTTTAGCCCGCTCTCAAAGCTTTGATCCGGTCGCCAGCCAAGCTCGGAACTGATCTTGCTGTCGTCGATCGCGTAGCGGAAATCATGTCCTGGCCGATCTTCGACAAATCGGATGAGCGAGCGCCTGGGCGCACCGGACGGCAACGGCGGCGCCACTTCGTCGACCGCGTCGCAGATTGCCTCTACCACCGCCAGATTCCGCCGCTCGCCATGACCGCCGACATTATAGGTCTCACCCAGCCTTCCACGCCCCAGCACGAGCAGCAGAGCCGCCGCATGATCATCGACAAATAGCCAGTCGCGGATGTTCTGCCCCTGCCCATAAACCGGTAGTTCCAACCCTTCCAACGCATTCAACGTCACCAGGGGAATCAGTTTCTCGGGAAACTGCCATGGGCCATAATTATTCGAGCAATTGCTTGTGACCACCGGCAGGCCATAGGTGTGATGCCAGGCGCGCACGAAATGATCCGACGCGGCTTTGCTGGCCGAATAGGGCGAATTTGGCTGATAGGGCGTCTGTTCGGTAAAAGCCCCGGTTGGCCCGAGTGCGCCGAATACCTCGTCAGTCGAAACATGGTGGAAGCGGAAATTGGCTTTCGCCGCTGGATCCAGATGGCGCCAATAATCGGCCGCGACACCCAGCAGGGTAGTGGTGCCGACGACATTGGTCTGGATGAACGCAGCAGGCCCGTCGATCGAGCGGTCGACATGGGTTTCAGCTGCCAGATGGATGACCTGCGTCGGCCGATGCTCAGCAAACACCCGGCGCAACGGCGCTGCCTCGCAAATGTCGACGCGTTCCAGGCTGTAGCGGGGTCCGGCGCACGCCTCCAGGCTCGCCAGATTCGCGGCGTAGGTCAGTTTGTCGAGATTGACGATCCTGGCCGGCGTCTGGGCGATCAGTCGGCGGATAACGGCGGAGCCGATGAACCCGGCACCACCCGTGACGAGGATCGTGCCCGTTAGCCCCTGTTCAACCGTCGACTGATCCCCGCTCATGACGCGGGTTATACCAGACAAAAATGCCATGCGCGTCAACCGATCCCCTGGCTCAATCAGGTTCAGGCAAAACCGGAATCGTCGCTGCTGCCGAAATCACCGCCGCCGGAATCATAATCCGACGCCTGATCGTAGCTCGCATCGTTAGAGCCCGAGCCCGAATCGGCTGAGTCCGACCCGTAGTAATTATTGACGGTGGTGTTGTTCTCGATGATCTCCTCGGTCGGGGCGTAGCCGCCGCCAAAGCCACCACCAAACCCGCCGCCATAGCCACCGCCAAAGGGGCCGGAATTATGGCCGAGCAGCCCGGAAATCCCCTCAAACAGAAGGGCGCCGCCGGCGACGCCGGCTGCGGTCGTCAAGGCTGAGCGCAGGAAGCCGCCGCCAGCCGATGGCGCCATCGTCGCCGTCGTCGGATAGGGTGGCTGCTGATAGGCGCCGGTCGGCGCATAGCCCGGGGTCGGCGCCTGATAAGCTGGCGCCGGAGCCTGCGTGCGGTTCCACGGGCCGAGCGCTGCAGCGCGGTCGAGGACACTCCCCTGTGATTGGGTCGCGGGCACCGATTGCCGCGCCTGCTGAAGCTGTTGCTCCAAATCGGCGATGCGGGCTTGAGCGTTGGTCAGCGCGTGTTCCTGCACCAGCAGCGTCTGCACCAGTAGATAAGGCGCACTTGGCAACTGCTGAACACCGCGATTGATCAGCGCCTCAGCGTCGCGGTCCTTATCGGGTGAGTCGGCCGAACGCAAGCGGGAGAACAGGCCGACAATAAGATTGTTCTCTTCCGGGGTCATGATGGCAACTCCTCAACTTCGGTTACGTAAGGAATGACGTCTAGTATCTCGTGCGGCCCATCGCCGAGTTCAAGGCGCGCGGCGTAAGCACACCGGCGCCACCCTGCGACCGCGTTTACGACAAAATGATGGGAAACGCGGCGATTTTATTGAACCTTTTTTTGAATCGTCCGTTCAGGGAGATAGGAGCCGTTCGGATTCGAGAAGTGCGGCCACCTTAGACAATTAAGTTTTGTAAGTTTTACGCGGCATGGTTGGATTTTTCGTAAACTGCCATCATTTAACGAATTGGGCGATGGCCCGGAAAATCTTTGATACGTGGGCCAATACCCGATCATTGCGCGAAAAAAACGGCTTTCGATATTAACGAAACCACAGCCGGTTGCATTTCATCCCAGCAGCTTAAGACGCGTCGTCTTTCGCATAGGAGAGGTTATGAACATGGCACATGCGACCAAACGACTGACGGCGGTGCCCAAAGCCAAGACGGAGGCCCACGACGACCACGGCCACGTGCCCAGTTTCAACGATGAGCGCGCGACCTACCACACGGTTATTCGCCTTGTGGAGCGTCTGCATCGGCAATTTCTTGAGGCGATTGGCGCGGAACTTGACCGTATAAAGGTATTGGATATCAACAATGTCCAAAGCCTGCTGCTGTTCAATATCGGCCGCGAAGAGGCAACGATCGGCGAGTTGCTGACACGCGGCTATTATTTAGGATCGAACGTTTCCTACAATGTGCGGAAACTGGTCGAGAGCGAGTATCTGGTCCAGATGCGCTCGCAACATGACCGGCGGTCGTCGCGGGTTCGACTATCGGACAAGGGTATCGAGCTCTATGAGCATTTTGAGAAAATGTTCGATCGGCATGTCGAAGCCTACAGCAAATTCGGCTCATCGATCGAATTGAACGATGCGAGCAATGTGTTCCGAAAGCTGGGCGAGTTCTGGGTCAGCCAGACCTTATACGATCATCGTTGATGAGGATCGCGATCAGTAACTCGGTCTGATCGCGATCCGCGTTAACTTTAGGATGTCTTCTGGCCGGCATAGATCAACCAAAGCCGGGCAAGATCGGCCGCGCCGTCGGTGCCCTGCACCGATTTGAAGGCCGCGATCGCCTTGGGCTTCTGCCCAGCCTGCAGATAGGCATAACCCAGATGCAGTTTGGCATCATCAGGATGCTTCAGCCCGCCCTTGGCGATCCCCTGCTCGATCAGCGGAATGCCCTTGTCGAACTGCTTGGCGCCAACGTAATCCATACCGACCGTGACCATGGCCCCGCCATCCGGGCCGGCCTTTGCGGCTGTTGCCTTGTCGGCAATGCCAGCCTGATCGTCCGCGACGGTCTTGGTTACCAGGTCCTTCAGGCGGTTCTGTCGCCCGGCATCAGCGCCCTGCCCCAGAATATTCGACGAGAACCCCTTATCGGTCAGCGCTTTGGCTTCGCCAACGGATTCGGCCTGGAGCGCCAACTGGATTGTCTCCATGTATTGAGCAGGCGTCGTGAAATTACCGGTCGCAATTTGCAGGCGCGCAATATCGAGGCTCAGGCGGTCGCTGGAAAAGCCCGGTTTGACCTGAGCTTGATGGATCACTTCCTGCCAATATTCCTTCTTCGGATAATAGGCCACCAGCTTTTCGTACATGGCTGCTTTACCAGCCTTGTCGTTCAGCGAGAGGTAGCAATTCAGTAGAAGGTCCAATTGAGCCTCAGTTGGCGTCCGGCCCGATTTTTCCTCAGCCGCGATGGTTTCCTTCGTGTCCTTTGCGACTTCCGCGTAGTTTCCGGATGCGAAATAGGAGCTTATCAGCACCTCGTGCATCGCTGGGTCACCGCCACCTTCCTTGGTGTAACGCTGGCTCCACGAGATCGCTTTGGCATAGTCTTTCAACTGATAGGAGAACGAGGCAACAGCTTCGATCATCTTCAATTGCTCGTCGCCCGAAACTTTGCCAGATGCAATCAGGCCTTCATAGGCCCTGCTGGCGCCGGCGATGTCGCCGCTCCCCTGCAAGACTGCCGCATTCATCTGCTGGACCTTGAAGCTTTCCGTCGCCGTCTTATTGGGAACGCCCTCCGCCGTGTGGACCGCCGCCAAAGCTTCCTTAAACTTGTGCTGCTTTAGCAAGTTGCCTGCTTCCTGAAGCGGCTTGCCAACTTCCGGGCGAAGCGCCTCATCCGCAAACGCGGCGGTGGGCAATACCGCACCCGAAACAACGGCGAGGCCGCAGCCGACACCAATCACGGCAATTTGAAGCAAACGGAGGCGTTTCATCGACGGAACATTCCAATTTTGACAGGGTTAACGAGTGGCTAGAGGACGCGGCCCCTATTCGACAAATTGTTCGTTGCCGACCATGCCAAGTTTTGACAGGCCGATTCGTTGCGCCGAGGCCATGACCTCCGCCACATATTTGTACTTGGCGAGCTTGTTCGGACGAACATGCACTTCCGGCTGGACGTCCTGCGCGGCGGCGGCCCGCATCTTTGCTTCCATCGTCTGGCGATCCGGGATGACTTCATCATTCCACGAAATCGTGCCGTCGAAATCGATATCGATCGTCACAACCTCTGGCAGCACCAGCGGCGGCGGCGGACTGCCGGTCGGCATATCGAGCTTCACAGCGTGGGTCTGGATCGGGATGGTGATGATCAGCATCACCAGCAGCACCAGCATCACGTCGATCAGCGGCGTCGTGTTCATCTCGACGACGACTTCGGGTTCATCCGAGCTGGAATTGCCGACATTCATTGCCATGCGAGTATCCTCAATTGGTAAATCGTTGTTCGGTTGTCAGGGCAGTCGCCATTACCCGCGCGGCGGCGGTTCTGTGATGAAGGCCACCTTGGCAATGCCAGCACGCTGGCAAACCACCATGACCTTGCCGATGCCTTCATAAAGTGCATCCAGATCGCCGCGGATATGCACTTCAGGCTGCGGTTGCATGACAGCGACGACCTTCATCTTCTCGAACAACGCGGTGGTGTCGGCCAGGCGCTGGGTATTCCAGTAAATCTCGCCCTCCTTATCCACCGCGATCACGATGTTTTCCGGCTTGGTCTGCGTCGGCTGATTATATTCCTTGGGCAGCTGCAGCTTCACCGTCTGAGTCACGACCGGGATCGTGATCAGGAAAATGATGAGGAGCACCAACATGACGTCGACAAGCGGCGTCGTGTTGATGGCCGAGGTGACTTGATCTTCCTCTTCACCCTCGGCCGAACCAACATTCATTGCCATGGTTAGGCGACCCGGCTGACGGCGGCCTTGCCGCTCTTCACGCCAACGCGCGTACCGCTCAGCAGGACCGAGTGCAGATCGGAGCTGAAGGTCTTGACCTTCTCCATCGCGCCCTTGTTGCGGCGGACCAGCCAGTTGTAACCAAGCACGGCCGGCACGGCGACCGCGAGGCCGATGGCGGTCATGATGAGCGCTTCACCGACGGGGCCGGCAACCTTGTCGATCGAGGCCTGACCGGCCAAGCCGATGGCGGTCAACGCGTGATAGATACCCCACACCGTACCGAACAGACCGACGAAGGGCGCCGTCGAGCCGACCGTGGCGAGCACGGCCAGGCCGCCCTGC
>CAIZEE010000059.1 GCA_903931835.1 uncultured Elstera sp. | reverse complement strand
GGAAACCTCCGACCAACCGAGTTTATTGGTCCCGGCGACGAAGAGCGGCGCCAGTAGATCGTCGCCGAGCGCACCACCTAAAGCCGCCTCGAACCCGGGCTCCGCAGCAACCTGATCGACGATCGGTATTCCTGTCGCCGCCTTGGTTTGCGGTGTCAGGCTAGCCGTCAAACCGGCGATCTCGCCGTTCAGCTTCGCGAGCACGCCGTCCTGGGCCTGGACCGCCTGAAGCGCGGTCGCCTCCTCCGTCGCCGCCACTTGCCGGCGGTCAAGCGCGTTGCGCGCAGCCTGAGCGGCCTGTTCGAACCGGGCTAGCGCCTCGCCAATCGCCTTCTCACCCTGCTCGATCGGGCCTGCGGGGTCGCCGTTCTGCATCAGTCGGGCACGTTCGGCCTGAAGCTTGGTTTGCTCCTCCGCCAGCCGGCGATCGCGCTGCTGCAATTCAGCAATACGGCGTTCCTGCGCCGAGCGCCGCGCCTTTTCGGCGGCCAGTGATTGCGACAGCTCGGCCCAGCGCGCTTCGGCCTGCTCAACAGCAAGACGCGTGCGCTCAACCGCAGCGGATGCCTCGTCACGCGCGATCTGTTCACCAGCGCGGCTGGCGGTGAGCTCGCTTGCTTCAAGTTCCAGCCGCTGCATCGCGGCGGCGGCATCGCCACTGAGTGACGCCTCACGCGCCGAGTCGCGGTCGAGCTGCGTCATCTGATCGGCCACCGCGCGCTGGGCGGCGTCGATACGGCGCATTTCGGAATCAAGTTCGCTGGCCGCCGCGACCAATGCCTGCAGCGCCGTTCCGGCCGCCGTGGATGCTTCGCGCAAACCTGGCAGACGAGCGGCCGTTTCCGCCTGGAGCGTGGCCGCTGCGGCAGCGCGGGCAGTCATTTCTGCGACGATCTCGTCAGCGCGCCTCAGCGCTGTCGCGTGCTCCGCCCGCGCCCGCTCGGCCTGTCCCCATTGCACGGCCAGCAGGGTTGCCTCGACGCGGCGCAACTGGTCGCTGATGGTGCGGTAGCGGACCGCTTGCTTGGCCTGGCGGGCCAGCGATTGGCGCTGTTGATCGAGCGTCGCCAGCACATCATCGACGCGAGTGAGATTGGTGTCTGCGGCGGCAAGACGCAATTCCGCCTCATGCCGTCTGGCATGAAGGCCGGCGATACCGGCTGCATCCTCCAGGATCGCCCGCCGGTCACTTGGTCGCGCGTTGATCAGCGCGCCGACACGGCCCTGGCTGACCATGGAGGGCGAATGGGCACCGGTTGCGACATCCGCAAACATAAGCTGAACGTCGCGGGCGCGCACTTCGCGGCCGTTGATCTTGAAGGTCGAGCCGCGATCGCGCGCGATCGACCGGTTGATTTCTAGCTCCTCAGCCTCGGTGAACCCTGCCGGCGCACTGCCATCCCGGGTATCGATCGATAGCACGACCTGTGCGATGTTCCGGGCGGGACGCGTGGTTGTGCCGCCGAAGATGACGTCGTCCATTTCGCCGCCGCGCATTTGACGCGCGGAGCTCTCGCCCATAACCCAGCGCAAGGCCTCAACCAGATTGGACTTACCGCATCCATTCGGTCCGACGACACCGGTCAGCCCTGGTTCGATAACCAGATCCGTCTGATCGACGAACGACTTGAAGCCGGTTATGCGCAGGCGGGTGAACTGCAAAACGACGGACTAGCGCGCTGTCATTTAACGTATCGGTCGAGTACCGCAGCCCAGGCGTCGGCGGTTCCGGGGTTTTCGATCTTCGCGCCGTCGATGATGAAGGTCGGTGTCTGATCGATCTTATATTTCGACCCGCCTTCAAAACGCTGTTGCAGCACCAGTTCCTCGATCGCCTTATCGGCCATGCAGGCGTTGAACTTTTCTTCGCTCATGCCGCCCAATTTGGCGGTGCGCAGCAGCACATGCTTCACCAGATCATTGTCGTCGGAATACCAGGAGCGCTGGGTGCGGAAGAGCGCATCGATGAACGCAACGAATTTCTCAGGCGCGGCGCAGCGGACCAGCTCATGCGCGAACACCGCCGGCTGATGCAGCGGGAAATCGCGCACGATGAATTTGACCTTGCCGCTATCGATGTACTTGGCGCGGATCGCCGGTAGAACCTCCAGCGCGAAATGCCCGCAATGCGGACAATCAAGCGACATATATTCGATCACGGTGACCGGCGCCGTCGGGCTGCCGATGGTGCGCCGCTCGTCATCGGTGTCGGCCATTGCCTGATTGACCGAAAACGCGACCAGGCCAACCACTAATAGTAACAATTTGCGCATTACGCTCTCCCAACCACGAGATGTGGAGTATAAGACTGCTTGAATAAGGGTGCAATCGGGGTCATCAAGATCGGCTCACAGCGACGGCGCGACCAAGCGCCAGCAGCGCCTGACGCAGTTCATCATCGCCCACCGTCGCGACCTGGGCCTCCAGCCGCGCCTGATCAGCCGTATTCGGCTGCTTGATTGGCATTGGCGCGGGCGGCTTTGCAACGATAATCGGCTTTTGGACCAGACGCAGCTTGGTGATGGCGCGATAGCCGAAATGACTGTTGATCCGCTCGATGACCAGCGGCTCCAGATGCTGCAGCTCCAACGCTAGACCGGGACTGACCGTGATCACCAGCGTCGCCGTTTCGGAATCGCGCGATTTGACCACGCGATCGGGCAGCGAAGATGCCGCCAATACCGGCCCGACAATCTCGGCCCAATCGCTGATCAGACGCGCCGCAGCAAGGCCGCGCCGAGACAAAGCGGGCTTGGTTGCGGCGGGCAATGTCGCGGCAATCGCACGCAGCCCTTGGCGCTGATGGTTCATGGCGTATATGACCACACCCAGTATGGTGTAGCAAAGCATCGATGACCGCCCCTTCCCCCCATGCAGCCCTCCTGCTCGACTGGTATGACCGCCATCGTCGGCGTCTGATCTGGCGCGCCTTGCCGGGCGAAAGGGCCGATCCCTATCGCGTCTGGCTCAGCGAAATTATGCTGCAGCAGACCACGGTGGTGACCGTCGCATCCTATTTTGCCGAATTCGTGGCACGCTGGCCGAGTGTCGAAGATTTGGCCGCTGCACCGCTCGACGACGTGCTCGTCGCCTGGGCTGGCCTCGGCTATTACGCCCGCGCCCGCAATCTTCACAAGGCCGCTAAAGCCGTGGTGGAGCGCTTTGGCGGCGTTTTCCCATCGGATGAGGAGACGCTGCGGTCGTTGCCCGGCATCGGGGTTTACACGGCAGCGGCGATAGCGGCGATCGCCTTCGACCGCCCCGCAGCGGTGATGGACGGCAATATTGAGCGGGTGCTATCGCGGCTGTTCCGGGTCGCAACGCCTTTGCCGCAAGCAAAGCCCGAATTGCGGGTTCTGGCGGCCCAACTGACGCCAGAGTCACGGCCGGGCGACTATGCCCAGGCGATGATGGACCTCGGCGCCTCGCTCTGTTCGCCGCGCAAGCCGGCCTGCGCGATTTGCCCGTTTCGGGCGGTTTGCGCGGCGGCTAAAGTCGGCGACGCCGAGACCTATCCGGTGAAGAAACCCAAAGCAGACAAGCCGACCAGACGTGGCGTCGCCTTCTGGGTCATGCGCGGAGATGGGTCGGTGCTGTTGCGCCGTAGGCCGGAGCGTGGGTTACTGGGCGGTATGGTCGAAGTTCCAGGCAGCGTGTGGGTTGAGGGCGTGCTCGATCTCGCCCATGCCCGGGCGCAAGCGCCGCTGGTCGCACCCTGGCGTGTGCTGGACGGCATCGTCCGTCATACCTTCACCCATTTTCATCTGGAATTGACTGTGCTGGCGGCGACTGTGCGCCTCGGCGACGCTAAACTTGGCATCTGGACCCCACCCGACCGGATCGGCGACTACGCGCTACCAACCTTGTTCACGAAGGTTGTCCGCCACGCGTTGACGCGGGGCTAGCCCGGATGCAGCGCCTGATCTACAAGCGGAGCTTATGAGAGACATCCTGTTCGCCGTGGTACTGGCCGCGATCTCCGGCTTCGGTTGCTATGTCGCCACGGGCGCCGTGACAGGCTGGTTGCGGCGGCGTTCCCTGCTGGATCATCCCAACGAGCGCAGCAGCCACGTTGTGCCCACGCCGCGCGGCGGCGGGCTCGGCGTGCTGGCAGCCCTATTGCCAGCCTGGATCATTTGCGGGTTTGCTTATCCTGATCGACTGATGCCAAGCCTGATCGCGATGATGCTGTGCCTGATCGGTCTTTCGGCGATTTCCTTCCTCGACGATTTGCGATCGTTGCCGGCGTGGCTGAGACTGCTGGCCCAGATCATGGCAGTGACCATCGCCCTATCGCTGTTACCCGCAGACGCGCTGGTATTCGACGGTGCCGTCCCACCGCTGCTTGATCGCGTGATCACCGGTCTAGGCTGGGTCTGGTTTCTCAATCTGTTCAATTTCATGGACGGAATTGACGGGATCAGCGGCGTTGAGGCGGCGTCGATCGGACTCGGTGTCGCGCTGGTTGCAGAACTATCTGCGGTAGGGTTCCTGATGGGACCCAGCCTATCCTTGGCAGCCTGTGCCGGGGCATTTCTGATCTGGAACTGGCATCCAGCCAAGGTTTTCCTGGGCGATGCCGGGAGTGTGCCGCTCGGCTTTGCGCTATTCTGGCTGTTGTTGTTACTGTGGCTCGCCGGTGATCGGCAGGCCGCTTTGATTTTGCCGGCCTATTATCTGGCCGACGCGACGATCACGCTGTTTCGGCGCGGCCTCCGGGGCGAAAAGATCTGGCAGGCGCATAGGAGCCATTTCTATCAACGCGCGGCGCAGAACGGCGCCAGCCATGCTTGGATTGCACGGCGTATTCTGTTCGCCGACATGGTGCTGATTGTGCTTGCTGTCGGCGCCCCGTCGCTACCCGCCTTCACCGGCATCATTTTGGCGGCGATCGTCACCTCGATCTTGCTGATCCGTCTCGCGACCATTCGGGTGACGGCGTGACGACCATCGTCCTGCCCGACGCACCAGCAGTCATCGCCACTACCCGCCATGCGGTTTTCGTCAGCAGCGACGGCGAGGTCGAGGAGTTGGGGTTCGCCGCCGCGCGGCGCAGGC
>CAIZEE010000058.1 GCA_903931835.1 uncultured Elstera sp. | reverse complement strand
GTCGCCACGATTTCGGGGGAGGCGCCGGGCAGATTGGCGAAGACGTTGAGCGTCGGGTACTCGACCTCGGGCAAGGCCGCGACCGGCAACAGCACCCAACCGGTTACGCCGAACACGAACAGCCCGAGAGCCAGCAGCAGCGTAGCGACGCGGCGCTGGACGAACAGGGCGACGATCGAACTCATGACGGCGACGCCGTGCTGGCATCCGCCTCCAGCGAGGATTGCGGCCGGATGGTAAGGCCAGGTGCGAGCTGGTCCAGTTTTTCGATGGCGACATGCTCGCCCGGCTGCAGCCCGGTTTCGATCATGATCTGGCCTTCGCTGGCCGGACCCAATGTGACCTTGCGCACCGATAATTTATGGTTCTGATCGACCACGAAGACGATTTTGCCGTCCGACGTGGGTGCTACGGCGGAGACCGGCACGGCGACCACGCCCTTACGGAAGGCCAAGGTCAGCCGCGCCTCGATCAACTGGCCCGGCCACAGCACGGCATCGTCATTATCGAAGGCGGCCTTCAGTTCGACGGTGCCGGTTAGCGGATCGACCTCATTACCGATCAGCGCCAGCGTGCCGTGGCTGAGGCTGTGGCGGTCATCGGTGGCAATCGCTTCGACGGCCAAGGCGCCCTGCTTCATCTGTGCGCGCAATTCCGGCAGCACGCCTTGCGGCACGGTGAACAACACGCTGATCGGATGCGTCTGGACGATTTCGGCGAGCGCGACGCCGTCGCTGCTATGGACCAGATTGCCGGTATCGACCAGCCGCTTGCCGATGCGACCAGCGATCGGCGCACGGATGGTGGTGAAATCAAGGTTGAGCTTGGCGTTGTCGAGCACGCCCTGATCGATCTTGACCGAGGCGGCGAGGCCGGAAACCGTGGCCTGACGCTGCTCCAAGGTCTGGTGCGAGGCAAAGCCCTTATCGATCAGGCTGACCGCGCGGTCGAGATCGGCCTTGGCGCTGACATATTGCGCCTGATCACGCGCCAATTGCCCTTCGGCCTGGGCGAGCGCTGCTTGATAGGGACGCGGATCGATGCGGATCAAGGCTTCGCCGGCCGCGACGTCGGCACCCTCGACAAACAATACCTTATCGATCGATCCGTCGACCCGGCTCTTGACCATCGCGGTGTTCAGCGCCTGAACGCGCCCGATGCCGCTGACATAGATCGGCAGGTTCTTCTGCTCGGCAGTGGCGACCTTGACGGTGGGAAGCGTCGCTTGTGGTGCGGCAGACGCGGCGACAGCGGGCGCATCGTGGCTCCGCGTAACCGCAACGCCGATCAGACCGCCCAGGGCCAAAGTCAGCGTGCAGAGTGCTCCGGTCTTCCAAGCAGACACAATGATATCCGTCCCCAAATTTGCCGTGATTAGTACAGGAGTCGAAGCCTGAACACGCGACTTATTATAGGTAACTGTAACTGATCGATTAAAGTGGCGGAATCGTGACGAAGATTTGCCGCTTCACCATAGGCCGGATCAGGCTACCGCCCGCTTGCCCGCAACCTTGCCGCGATTTAAGAGGTAATCGCTTACCCCAGGCCCTAATCTTATATCCCAAGCGCTGTTCTGATCGTTCCAACTCGGAGTCTCGAGGCTTTGTCACAACTCACGACCCTTCGCATCGCGGCCCTGGCCGGCCTGGTCAGCCTGATCGCGAGCATCGCCACGGCGCAAACGCCGGAGGCGTATAGCAACCAGAAGGGCCCGCCGCCACCGAAGAAGCCGGCCGCCGCAGCACCGGCGCAGACGGCGCCCCCCGCTGGTCACCCAGCCCCGGCTGGTGGGCCGCCGCCGCATTACGCGCCCCCACCCGGCAGCCCGCCACCCGGCAGCCCTCCACCCGGCGTCCCGCCACACGCAGGGCCGCCGCCGCAGCAGGGCTTTCGCGGCGAACCCGTGCGGGGGCCAGGCGACTTTCATGACGGCCCGCGCCCGCATTACGGCTATTACGAATATCGCGAGCGCCACTTCGACCGCTTCAGCTTTGAGGAGCGGGAGCGTTGGCGGGGCGGCTATTGGCGCCAGGACTGGCATAATGGCCGCTATGGCTGGTGGTTGTGGAATGACGGGTTCTGGTATTACTACCCGCAGCCGATCTATCCCTATCCCGATTACGTTGCCGAGGATTATTACCGCGAGCCGGAAGAGGTCATCGTGGTTCAGCCGCCCGTCGAGTATCAAGCAACGCCGGTTCAGCCATTGCCGCAAACGCAGGCTGCGCCGCAGGCCCAGCAATACTGGTATTATTGCGACGATCCGGCCGGCTATTACCCCTATATCAACACCTGCAACACGCAATGGCGGCAGGTTCCGGTGCTGACGCCGCCACAGACGGCACCACAGCAGTAACGCTAAAGAGCCGGGGACGCGCGCCTGAGATTGCGCGTCCCCGCCGCCTCCGCTATACGGGTGCCTCTCCCCGCTTTGCCTAATGAGGTTCCCCATGGCCGCCTATCAATACATCTATGTCATGAAGGACCTCGCCAAGATCTATCCCGGCGGCAAGAAGGTGCTGGAGGGGATCTGGCTGAGCTTTCTGCCCGGTGCGAAGATCGGCGTGATCGGCCCGAACGGGGCGGGTAAATCCACCCTGATGAAGATCATGGCCGGCATCGACAAGGAGTTCGGTGGCGAGGCCTGGGCGGCCGAGGGCGCCAAGGTGGGATATCTGCCGCAGGAACCGCAGCTCGATCCGACCAAGGATGTCGCCGGCAATGTCCGCGAGGCCCTGCGCCCGATCCAGGAGCTGGTCGAGCGCTTCGACGCCGTCAGCGCCCGGTTCGGCGAAGACCTGACCGATGACCAAATGAACGATCTGATCGCCGAGCAGGCCGACCT